>CAYFRV010000294.1:0-3527 GCA_964345495.1 uncultured Bacteroidales bacterium
ATCTAAAACCTACTTCAAATATTTTTCCGGATACATGTTTTTCCACAATTGTGGCTGGCCTTTCAGTTCTTTTGCAAACCAGCTCATTATAGTGTGATGCCATTTTATTCTTTGACTGTGGCCGACAACCCAGTGGTTCTGGTCTTTTACAAGAACCATCTCTGCATCTTTACCCAGTACTTTAAGGGCTGCATAAAACTGTTTGCTTTCTCCTACAGGCACGTTTGTATCAGCTGTTCCATGAAGCAGAAGTATTGAGTTGCTGAATTTATCAGCATTGTAGATAGGGCTGTTCTCTACAAATAACTCTTTGTTGTTCCATGGATAGCTTTTGTAGGCTGCTACTGCATTATAAGTGTAACCCCAATAGCCTTCGCCCCAATAGCTTGTGATAGAGCTAATTCCTGCATGAGATACTGCCGTTTTGAAAATATCGGTTTGGGTTTGGAGTAACATTGTAGTATATCCGCCATAAGATGCACCAATAGCCCCCACATTATCACTGTCAGCGGATGGATGCGCTTCAAGGAATTTTTTAGTTCCTTCTATGATATCGCTTGTTTGTTCTTTTCCCCAACCATTAACGTGCAATGCTGAAAATTCCTGTCCGAAACCTGTAGCCCCACTTGGTTGAAGCACATAAACAATATAGCCGTTGGCTGTCCAGATATTTTTAGGGTATCTTCCGTCGAACGTCCTTTCAACCGGTGAAGTTCCGCCGTAATAATACACAATTACGGGGTATTCTTTATTCTCATCGTAATTTGGCGGATAATAAACCCTTCCGTAAATTGTATTTCCATGTTTATTTGTAAAATTCCATGGTTCAGTTTTGCCAAATTGTATATTGTTTAGCTTTTTGGGTTTGTCAATAAACTTACTTTTTTCTTTTTTCAGGTTGAAGTAGAATAGCTGTTCTGGCGTAGAAATGCTTGTTCCAGAGTAGACAGCATAAGGTGAGTTCTCAGCAAAATCAATGCTGCCAAGAACTTCAACGTTCAGGTCTAATTTTGTGAATGTTTGATCATCTGTTTCGTAGCGATACAAATTGATATAATCTCTCTCATTCACCCGGATATAAATTTCATCTTCACTGTGCCATTTTGCCGAACTTACAGCCGGATCAAAATCATAAGTCAACGATTTTGCTTGCTGGGTTTCCGGGTCGTAAAGATACAACTGGCCGTCATAGTTGTTTGGCACCTGGTTTTCACTAACATTTTTCCCTACATCTGCAAAACAGAGCGGTCCGCCCTGTACAAGAAGTTTGTCTCCGTCCGGTGAATATTGCACATAGCCTGAATATTGCTTGTCTTTCCAGATGGTATCCAGTGAGAAGTCGGAAAGATCCATTTCATAAAGATTTTGCTTTGAATATGGGATTTCAGTATACACCGGGTAGGAAGTTGAAAAGATAAATTTATCTCCTTCAGGATGAAAATCATGTACGGAAGTGCTTAGGTTTCCTGCGGTTAACCTCATCCGGTCTCCGGATTTTATATCTAATAGTTTTAGAAATGTACGGTCACGAAAACCCGGGATGCGGTCTTCGTTGCCATAAATTCTTTTAAGTTCGCCTGTTTCATCTGCTTTGTCTGATACAGAAAAAACAATCTTTGTTTCATTCGGTGACCATCTGTAACCTGAAAAATTTTCAATCTGCTCAGCAATAGTAGTTTCTTTTCCTTCCTCTACGTCGTATACGTAAAGGTTTGTTGCATCATCAATTTCAGTAGTATAGGAAAGTTTATCTGATTCAGGGAGCCATTTTATGTGACCTATATCTTCATTTCTGAAAACAAATTCGTTTTTTCCTGTTTTCATATTTTTAAGTACTCGATAGGCCTGGCTTTTTCCTGAGTTTTCCTGAACGGTTTCATATTTGATTAATACGTATTTTCCTGAAGGTGAAATGCTTGCTGCTTGAATGTTTTTTCCGGTTAAAATATCATCAATTGTAAGCGTGCGTTGTGGATTGAGAGAGGCTTCTAATGACAGTTGTTTGAATTCATCTTCCTTGAATGAAGCGTTAGCCGCAAATCGGGTGGTTTCAGTAACACTAAGTAACTTTATATCAACCCTGTGTTTACCGCGGTGAAGTTCTGTGGAAATTTCTTCTTTTTTCAGCTTATCACCTGTTTTGGTATGCTTTAATTCTCCATCTATAAAAACCTGAAAAAGTGCATCAGATGAAATGTTTAATTTGACTTTCGCCCATTGGTCCAATTCCAGGTAGGAGGAAAGCAACATTACTTGCTTTTTTTCGGAAGACTGAAGAATTACACTGTCTTCAGGAATAGAAAAGGCTTCCCATGTTTGTGCTGAACCCAGCAAAGAAACTTCCTGTCCCTGCTCAGGTGCTTTTTTTATCCCTGTTTCAAATTGTTTTAATAGATCATCGTTGGAAAAAGTTTTGCCGTCAATATCTTTTTTCGCGGAAAATGCTGGTTCATGTACCTGAACAGCTTTTGTTTTCAGCCATTCGCTCAGTTGTGTTTCATTTTGTGCGAATAGTAGAATGCTTACCAGAAGTAAGAAAGTTGTGAGACTTATTTTTTTCATAGAATTAGAGTTTTGATTTAAAGTTGTCTGTTTTTATAGACTATGAAGGTAAATATTTGTTTAAAAGAAACAATAAAACCATATCCTCAACTTGTAAAAAGAGGTGCTGAATATAATCTTCCTTTTTTAAATATTAACAATAATGAAACAATTTAACAATAGAACAATATTTAAGTAAAACCTGTTATTATTTTATAAATTTGTTATAATTTAAAAAGGAGTCTGTTATGAAAGCAAATATACGAGATCAGTTTATTGAAAAGTGGAATAAATATTTTCCTAATGCTGAACTACCTATTACTTTTTATTATGGTAAAGAACTTAATGGGGCAGAGGTGGCAGAATCACCAACCGGACATAAGTGTATGATTTGTGATTTGAATAAAGTCCGTAACGGAACTTCTCTGGCATTTAGCCGAGATAATATTGGTTGCGGCGGAGGTTTGCGCTACACTGGTTATGAGGAAGAAATGTCAGATGATTTTGAGTTTTTTCTCTCCTGTGGAAAAGCAGGTCTTGAAGGGGAACGATATAAGAAAAATCCGGAAATAGTAAAAGAACTGATGGAGGATATTCCGGTCATCCCGGCAAAAGATCAATGGTTGGTTTTTAAACGCTGGGATCAGCTTAATGAAGAGGACAATCCTGATGTGGCTGTCTTTTATGCTAAACCCGATGTTTTGGCCGGCTTGTTTATGTTGGCCAACTTCGATTTTATTGGCCAGTATGGAGTAATCACCCCTTTTAGTTCCGGTTGCGGCGCATCCATATTGTATCCATATCTTGAAAAGGGACGGGACAAGCCCAAAAGTGTCATTGGCATGTTTGATCCTTCGGCTCGTCCTTGTGTGGAAAATGATGTGTTAACATTCAGCACCCCTGTAAAACGCCTTTTACAAATGATGGATAATATGGATGAAAGCTTTTTAATCACCAAGACCTGGGATACAATGCAGAAACGAATG
>CAYFRV010000295.1:0-3507 GCA_964345495.1 uncultured Bacteroidales bacterium
TGCTGAGCGGAATTTGCAATTCCGCTCTTCCACGCTTTAACTGCTACTTATGAAAATGCCTTGTTATTTGTATTTGTTATAAACGACCACCTCATCAAAGTCCTTCCTTGGCCTCCATGATTCTTGTTGCTTTGAAGGATATCCCAATGTAATCAGAAGCGGAATTCTTCTTGCCGATGGAACTCCTAAAGTCTTTTTCACCTTTTTTTCATTCAGCCACCCAATCATGCAACTTCCCAAACCTTCTTCCGTTGCCTGCAGGCATATATGTTCCGCAGCTACCCCGATATCCATGAGCGGATAATGTTTTCGTTTGATTTTACTCCCGAGCGTTGAAGTTACATTGGCTGGCTCCATGACAATTGCTATGATAACAGGAGCTTCGTTAGCAAATTTATTCATGTTGAGCATTTCAGCACGGGCAGCATTGGCAACCTGCTCTTTTAATTCAGGTTTATCAACTACGACGAATTTCCATGGCTGCGCATTACAAGCAGAAGGCGCCAAACGAGCCGCTTCCAGGCAACGTTCAATTTTTTCTTTTTCAACCGGTGTATTTGAGTATTTTCTGAGGCTGTAGCGGTTTTTTATGCTATCTATTATATTCATTTTAGTTGAGTTTTTCCGAGCGAAATTAACACAAAATATTTAACTGAAATCCTTTCAAAATGTTTAGACTAAAGCCTGTAAATAAAGTAGTCTTGACTGCAGGAAGGATTTGTATATAAGGGTAAAAGTTTATTGAGATTTACATTGGTGTTTTAAAGGTTTACATTTTTTATTTTTTATTTCTGTTTTGGTGCCTTTTGTAAGCTTTTTGTTTTGATTCATCCAGAGAATTGTAATACGCCAATTCTTCCGGGGTGTTAATATTGATAAAAGCGTTTTGATCGTCGGTCTGCCAATAGTATGTATCTGCTATAGGGAATAGGTTTCTGATAGATTGAATTCCTGGCTCTGTCAACATTTTTTGAAGTCGTGTTTGCAATTGGGTCTTGTAAATGCTATGCAGTGGTTCTATTCCTTTTATTGTTTGTGGAATTATTATTTCCGGTTTATGAGTGTTCAGCAGATTAACCTGTTCCCTGATTAACTCTTCACTCAGAAACGGCATATCTCCTCCAAAGATGAAAACATATTTTGTATTTGCATAGGACAGCCCTGTGTATATACCGCCAAGCGGTCCTTTTTCTTTATAAATATCTTCATATACAGGCACATCTGTATATTCTCTTAATAAATCTTTTGTATTTGAAACGATGATTATTTTTTTGAAAACTTTTTTCAGGTTTTCCAGTTGATGGATGATAAGAGGGCGGGAGTGGAGTAGAGCAAGAGATTTTATTTTTCCCTGGAAACGGGAGTTTTTACCTCCTGCTAATACTACTGCTGAAATATCCTGATAATAATTCATTTAGAATATTTTTTAGTTCTCTTATTTTGAGGTATTTACAAGTTTGATTTTATTTTTTTAATCTGCGTTTATCTGTTTGATACGTGTCATCAGCGTTCTATTCATAGAATTTTTCATACTTAAAAATAAAAAAAACGATTCATTTTCAACTTGTATTCATCAACAATAAAAAATCCGAAGTGTTTTTCTTCGGATTTTTATTATTTGTTATCTCAGCTATTCTATTGAATGCTGGAAAAATATCTCATAAATTGTGAACGCTCGTAAACTAACGGATCCTCCAGTTTCTTATAACTCATCTTACCTCGGAATTCGTCAATTGTATCAAAAGAATGTTTGTTCATCCATTCTTTGAGTTCTTTCAGGATATTATTTAACTGCCCAAAGCCATTTTTATATAGGGTTGAGCAAACCTGCACCGATTCAGCTCCTGCTAATAACTGCTTCACTACGCCACTGCCGTCATGAACACCTGTCGAAGCTGAAATATCAATTTTTTCTACTTTTGAGGATATGATACCTACCCATCTTAGGCTTTGTCGAATGTCGGAAGGCTTGCTAAACACTTCGGAGGACTTAAAAGACAGGTTGTCGGTGTCTATATCAGGCGCGTAGAATCGATTGAAAAGAACTACACCCGGAACATCAAGTGCGTTTAGCCGTTCCACAAAACCAACCAGATTTGTGAAATGTGAACCTAATTTAAATGAAAATGGGATGGATAATTTTTTATTCAGCTTTTCAGCCAAGTCGAAATAGATCTTTTCATATTTTTCAGCTTTTGCATTTTTGTCCATTGGAAGAACAAAAACGTTGACTTCTAATCCATCTGCACCTGCTTCTTCAATGCTCTTTGCAAATTCAACCCATTGTTTCGATGAGACACAGTTGATACTTGCAAAAATTGGAATGGATACTTCTTCTTTAGCCTGGCGGATAAGCTTCAGGTAGTTTTCCACGGAATTATTTTTGATGTAATAATTCACATAGTCCATAGCTTCTGGATAATCGGCTCCTTTGGCTAAAGTTCCCGCATCATAAGTTATCTGTTCTTCAAAAAGTGATTTCAGTACAATAGCTCCGGCACCGTTTTCTTCCAGTTGTTTAATTTTTTCAACTGAATTGGATAAACCTGAACTACTGACAATAATCGGGTTTCTTAATTTTATGCCAAGATAGGATGTTTCCGTGTTCATTTGTATAAAGTTTAATTAGAAGTCGGTTTTACAATAATTTGTTATCGTCAATATCTTAATGAGTTAAAATTTTACAGTGTAAATTTAATGATAATTTCTTTTTCCAAAAATTAAACTTCCAATTCTAACTAATGTTGCTCCTTCTTCAATTGCAATTTTATAGTCGTTTGTCATTCCCATGGATATTTCCTTAAAATATTCGGAATTTTTGAAGTAATTGTTTTTTAACTGTTGAAAGAATTGTGCCAGTTGTTTAAATTCTTTTCTGATCTGTTCTTCATCATCTGTAAAGGTTGCCATACCCATAACTCCGCAAACCCGAACATTTTCGTATTCCTTAAATTTTGGATTGCTAAGCATTTCTTCTGCTTCTTCGTAATTAAAGCCGAATTTGGTTTCTTCTTCTGCAATATGAAACTGAAGGAGCACATCTATTACTCTGTCATGCTTTTTTGCCTGTTTATCTATTTCTTTGATTAGCTTTGGCTTGTCAACTCCATGTATCAAATGAACAAAGGGTGCGATATATTTAACTTTGTTCGACTGTAAATGCCCCACCATGTGCCACTTTATATTTTTTGGCAATTCTTCATGCTTTTGGGTTAATTCCTGAACCCGATTTTCACCAAACACCTTTTGTCCGGCTTCATAAGCTTCCATAATTGCTTCGTTGGGTTTGGTTTTTGAAATAGCAACCAAATCCACATGTTTTGGAAGGTCTTGTTTTACACTCTTCAGGTTTTCTGCAATACTCATGTTTTCAGAAATGTTATTTAAACTCAAAAGTAATAAAAAAAAGCCCCGGATGAAAACCGAGGCTTTTTTGTTTTAGTAAAATCACGTTAATCTTCAAATTTATAAACGGTCAGTCCGCTTCTTAGTTTTGGCTCAAACCAT
>CAYFRV010000296.1:0-3505 GCA_964345495.1 uncultured Bacteroidales bacterium
CCGTTACATTCTATACATATTCACAAAATTCTGTACCAAAAAATAATTTTCAGAATTACTCACTGGAAGACGGATTATCGCAAAATGTAGTAAGAACAATAAAACAGGACAGTTTGGGGTATTTATGGATAGGAACCGAAGATGGATTGAATAAATTCAACGGGTATGAATTTAAAGTATTCAAAACAGAGGAGAATGACAGTAGTTCATTAGCAGACAATTTCATTTATTCGCTCGCTGCCGATTCGAACGGGACAATGTGGGTCGGAACCAATAGCGGAGGATTGGCCCGTTACAATCCGGGCACAGAAAATTTTACTGTGTACAAACACAATCCGGATGATCCTTCCACAATCAACGAAGGAAGAATATATACAATACATGTGGATTCCGAAGGAAAACTATGGACCGGAAATTATGGCGGGGGGTTAAACCTTTTCCTGCCGGAAGAAAATAAATTCAGGCGATACACTCCTCAACCCGAAAGTCCGAATTCAATAAGTTCAAATAACATTTTTGACATAGAAGAGGATGATGAGGGCAACTTATGGGTGCGTACAGAAAAGGATATAAATAAATTTGACAAATCCGGGAATACATTTGAAACCTTTGATGTACCAGGAGATAAACTGGTTTTTGAACAACCCAATTCCATGTTCCTTGATAAAGACGAGGCATTGTGGATTCCTTATTTAGGGGGAATTATGAAGTTTAACACCAATACAGAAGAATCTTCGCTACTAACACTACCTGAGTTTAAAAACTCCACAGTTACAAGTATCTGCAAACACAATGATAAACAACTATGGATAGGAACTTACGATGGATTATACTTATATGACAGAAACAATAATTCAATAATTGCCGAATACAAAGCCAATTCTTCCAACCCACATAGCATCCACGATGATTTAATTGTGACTCTTTTTAAAGACAAAACCGGCTCTCTATGGATAGCTTACGGTAACACAGGGATTTCCAAACTTAATACGCAACAAAAAAACATCACACATTATAAACACAAGCCCGGTCAGCCGCACTCCATCCCCGGAAATATTATAAGAGCGCTGATGGTAGATTCAAATAATGATATCTGGGTGGGCACAAGGAACAAAAAGACCTTCGTTATTGATCGTGAAACAGATAATGTACAGGTATTCGAACCGGAACCTGATAACCCTTCTGGTATGCACTCAGAAAGGTCAACCTGCTTTTTTGAAGATAACAATGGAAATATTTATATAGGATCATGGGGAGATGGCATTCGTGTACTCAAAAACAGAGAAACGAATGAGTTTGATAGGATTCCGCCGGTTTCAGTAAAAAATGAAAACAGACTAAGAGACAGTATAATTCAGGCAATTTACAAAGACGATGATAATATATTCTGGATCGGGCATGAACAAGGTTTAGACCTCTACAACCCAAAAACAGAACAAACCCGGTATATTAAACACGATCCGGACAACCAAAATTCAATTGCTCCATATGGCGTTCAATCCAAATGCATTAAAGAAGATGTAAATGGGAATTACTGGATTGGAACCTGGGGAGGTTTAACGATGATGAAACCAAAGAATCCGGATGTCAGCACTTTTGATACGGAATACGATTATTTTAGGTTCATTGACACGCTCTCCGATGAAAGGGTAATTTCAATGCAATACAGCCCGGAAAAACCAGAGACAATATTTGTGGGCACTTATGGAGGCGGGCTGAATAAAATTGACATTAACTTTGAAAACCCATCAAAGTCTGAAATAACTACCTACACAGAATCTGATGGCTTATGCAATAATGTTATCTTCGGGATACATGCCGATGAACTGGGCAATCTTTGGCTTAGCACGAATAAAGGACTTTCAAAATTTAACATTGAAGATGAAACCTTTACTAACTTTGATGCTAATGCGGGTTTACAATCCAGCCAATTCAGATGGGGAGCCCACGCCAAAGGTAAAGGAAACGAACTATTATTTGGAGGCCACAATGGATTTAACGTTTTTGATGCCAGTGACATAAAAATAGATTCTACGTTGCCTCAAATCGTTATCACAGATTTTCAAATATCTAATCAATCCATACAGGCAGGAGAAAAAATCAACAATAAAGTTATACTTGAAAAAAACATTAATAATACAAATAAGCTCAACCTGAGTTACAAGGAAAATATGCTCTCATTTGAGTTTGCTGCTTTACACTATGCTTTTCCCGAAGACAATCAGTACAAATACAAATTAGAGGGATTCGACGAAGAATGGATAAAAGTAGGTAGCGACAAGCGCTTTGCTACCTATACTAACCTGGACCCCGGCAGTTATACCTTCAAAGTTAAGGCATCAAATTATGATGGGGTATGGAATGAAAAAGCTAAAACGCTGGAAATTGAAATCAAACCTCCATTCTGGCAAACAACATGGTTTTACATCGGTATTGCTATTGTTGGAGTTGGTATAATTCTGCTTATAATAAAATGGAGAGAACGAGCTACGCGCAGGGAAAAAGAAAAACTTCAACAAAGAGTGGATGAAGCAGTTTCCGAAGTGGAAAAGCAAAAGCAGGCCATGGAGGAGAAAAACCGTGAATTACTGGAAAAACAGGAAGAAATTAAACGAAATAACTGGATTTCCAGCGGGCTTGCAAAATTTGGCGACATTTTGAGGCAGGAAAAAGATAATATGGCAGATTTCAGTTATTACCTCATCAGTAATCTTGTGAAATATGCAGGAGCCAATGTAGGAGCAATATACCTGATCAATGATGAAGATGAAGACAATCAATTTATAGAGATGATGGGTTGTTATGCTTATGAAAAACGAAAGGATATTGATAAAAAGATATATTTTGGTGAAGGGCTTATAGGAAGAAGCATAAAAGACCATGAAACGATATACCTGACAAAACTGCCCGAGAATTACATAACAATAAAGTCGGGACTGGGGGAAAGCAATCCGGATACTCTGCTCATCGTACCGCTTGTTACAGGTGATGAAGTATACGGAGCGATTGAAATTGCTTCTTTTGGCGAATTCAGTAAAATTCAAAGGGAATTTCTGGACAAGCTGGCAGAAAACATCGCTGTCACCATAAAAACAACAAAAATTAACCTGAGAACCAACAAGCTATTGCAGCAGTCCAAAGAGCAATACGAAGAGCTGTCTTCTCAAAAGGAAGAAATGCAGCAGAACATGGAGGAATTAAAAGCGACACAGGAAGAATCGGACAAGCGAAAAGCCGAGATGGAAAACCTGCTCAACGCCCTCAAACGTTCGCACTATTTTATTCAATACGACACGAAAGGAAATATAATTGACATAAATGACAAATATCTAAAGCTATATGGACAAAAACGCGATGAAGTTATAGGAACACATTATTCAAACTTAGAACAACAAACCCAAAGAAGGAAAAAAGCTCCTAAGATATTATGGAATGAACTGCTTGACGGAAAAATTCAGAATAAAACAATGGAAATAAAGAAAAATAAAAAAATCCATACACTTTC
>CAYFRV010000297.1:0-3499 GCA_964345495.1 uncultured Bacteroidales bacterium
GCAAAACCTGATTTTCAGCAAAGCTTTTATAAAAGACTTTTTAGACAGCCTCTTTCAGACTATATAATAATGTTCTTTCTATTGCTGTTTTCCCGGGGACATGAGATTTTCTCTCCGCATCTGGAATATATCCGTGCTAATTGAATAATCACCAATCAGGTGTTTACAGAAATAATCAGCTTTCAGCCAGAAGAAATATTCGCTGTAATTTCCAAATCCATGTCTTTGACCCGGCATAAAGAAAACATCAAAGCGTTTTTTCGCTTTAATCAGTGCATTGGCCATTCTAAGGGTATTCCCGGGGTGAACGTTGTTGTCAATATCGCCGTGTACCAAAAGAAGTTTGCCTTTCAGGTTGTTTGCTATTTCCGGATTGGTTTCAATTTCATAAAGGAACTTTGAATTCCCTTCTTCATCTATTTTTTCTTCCACACCATGATGCGTTTCACTCCACCAACGGTTGTAAATATTATTATCATGGTTTCCAGCTGAAGAAACGGCTACTTTGTAGAAATCAGGATACTGGCAAAGGGCAGCTGTTGACATGAAACCCCCGCCTGAATGTCCGCTTATCCCGACTTTATTAATATCGATAAAATCATGTCTTTGTGCCAATTGTTCAACAGCGTATTTTTTATCTGCTAGCCCATAATCTCTTAAATCACCATAACCATAATTGTGATACCATTTGGAACGGTCAGGGTGTCCTCCCCTGTTCCCAAGTGTGATAACCACAAAACCTAACTGAGCAAAACGATCGGTTCTGTCCATACGGGAAGAGAAAGAGGTATTTACCGCTTCTGTCTGCGGTCCCGGATACACGTATTCAAGGATCGGATATTTCTTCGTTGTATCAATGTCAAATGGCTTGTACATTACCCCGTAAATATCTGTAACACCATCGTCCGCTTTTACTTTGAAAGGTTGCGGAAATTTATACCCCGCAGCGAAGAGGTTGCTTAGATCAGCTGTTTCAAGGTTCATAACCACTTCACCTTTGTTATTTCTAATTACGGACCTTGGGATTGTGTTGACTCTGGAATAGTTATCAACAAAATATTCATAAGAGTCGCTCATTTCAGACAGATGGTCGTAATTTCCTTTGTTAAGAAGCTTCATCCCTGTACCGTCCAGATTAATACGATATAAATGAGAATAGTAAGGATTTTCATTCTTTTCATATCCTTTACCAATGAAATACATTACGCGGTTTTGTTCATCAATTTTGAGAATTTTTTCCGCATGCCAGGGGCCCGAAGTAATTTGTCGCTTCATATTTCCATTACCATCGTAAAGGTAATAATGTGCCCATCCATCTCTTTCAGACCATTGAATAAACTCCTCACCATCACCAATCATGTGGAGCCTGTCATGATCAATGGCCTCAATGTAAGTATTCAGCCTCTCTTCAATCAATACTTTTACATCACCTGTTTCAAGATTTAGTTCACAAACATCCTTTTTATGCAGATCGCGACTATGACGTGAAAAATAGAGCTTTTCTGAGTTTTTTGATAACCATGTCCATGGAACATAATCTTCAATTTTCTGTTTATGCGTTTTATTTTCCTGCTTGATGGATATTGTTTGATTGGTAAATGCTTTCACATCGTATGCTTTTCCATCTTCCTTATCCATATCAAACACCCACAGTTCTGATTTTGCAGCTTCTTCTTCACCAGGCATCGTATACTTGTATGTTTCTAACTCGGGACGAGGATCGGCTAACACATCGATTACCCATAGAGATTTTACTTCGCGAAGATCTCTTCGAATCAATGCAAACTTTTTAGAATCCTGTGACCAGACAATGTATGCAGGCCGACGTTTTTCCTTTTCTTCTTCTATTTTTTCTTCATCATCGTTATCCTTCGCTGTGTATCCACCGCCGTAAGCATAATATTGTTCACCGTCAGTAGTCAGCTGGTGTTCCACAATTGTAGAGTCTTTTTCATCTTCCTCTTCCTGTTTGGCCTTCTCGTAGTTTTCTTTATCCATCCAGTAAAGGTTGTAATCCCTGGCAAAAACAATATATTCCCCATTGGGTGATATACTGGCCCATTCCGGATCATCCTTCTCCTCTTTCCAGTCTTCTATCTCATAAAGCTCACCAGTCTGAAGGTTATATTCCAAATGAAAAACCTTCTTTTTCGGCTGCTTTTCATCTTTTTTCTCCTTTTCTTCTTCCTTTTTATCTCCATCTTCCTCTTCTTTATTTTCACTTTCTCCTTCTTCTGTTTCCTCTTCTTCCTCATCTTGCGAAGATGTTACATCAAACTGGAATACTGTATCATCCTTTTTAAAATCAGGATCAATATCGGGTAGATGCTGACCATCATAGGGATCTTTGGTGATCAAAGTCAACATGGCAGCCATTTTATCGTTATCGAAAAGTGGCTTTTTAGTCTGCTTTTCCAAATCAACCAGGTAATAAAATTTACCTTCTGAAGTTTTGTAAGAATACCAGAATTTATCCCCTGTCTTTAACCAGTCAGGCTCTACTGAGGTACTAAATACCATCTTCTCTATCTTTGATGGTGAAAACAACTCCGCTGCTCTGTAGTTAGCTGTTTTCACAGGCTGATTCTGTGCAAAGGCTGTAGAAAACCCGAAAACCAGAAACAATAATAGTGTTTGAAATCTTTTAATCATAATAAAAATAGTTACTTAGAAATTAATTTAATTAACTTTGATTTTGGACACATCGGGGATTATTAAAGTTTAATCACAATTAATTATAATTGAAGTTAAATGAGTTGGAAATGATTAGGAGTGCCAGTAATCAACAGGTTTTAAACACCTGCTAATCAATAATTTCTGCAACTTCATCTTCATTAATTTCAGACAAAGCTACTTTTAACGACTCGTAAATTTGATCTATGCTAAACGAGTAACCTTCGTTGTGAAGGGAGGTAACAAATTCTTTATGACTTCTTCCTTTCCGGTAATCGGGTTCTTTGGTGGGATGTTTAATATAGCGCTCAATGGTTTCCACGGGTTCAGAAACATTCAAAACTGCATGATAAAACACAGCTTGTCGTTTACGATAAATTGATGAGCCCAGAATTTTTTTTGATTTAATAGCTACATCGGAGATTCCCTTGTAATTTAGTTGTTGAACTCCAATTTTCTCCAACCCCTGGATGATTTTCTGATTAAAATAACGAAAATACCGTTGTGGATCAGCAAACTTTTTCTGCATAATCTTTATTGAGATAACAAGTGTATTGGGAGTCAAAACCACTGTTTCACCACCTGAAGGTCGCTTGTAAACTTTTATACCATCTTCTGTTAT
The DNA here is from genome assembly GCA_964345495.1 of uncultured Bacteroidales bacterium. Classification (GTDB taxonomy): domain Bacteria; phylum Bacteroidota; class Bacteroidia; order Bacteroidales; family UBA12077; genus JAGXLC01. Next base: position 3,296 of record CAYFRV010000297.1, read on the forward strand.
CTTTTCCTCGTTCAAATTTTCTCTTGGTTTATTACTGTTTCCCAATACCACATACACATCATCAGGTACCCACAAAAAATGACCAGAGGGGGTTGTCTGATCATGCATGATATCAAAATCCGGCAGATTGTATTTTTGTATGTCAATCATTTTGTCAGTTAAAAAAACAATAATTCTTCTTACGTAAAAATTTTTGTTTGGTTA
>CAYFRV010000298.1:0-3491 GCA_964345495.1 uncultured Bacteroidales bacterium
TGAAACCCATTATACCCTTCATCCTGCCATCTCCATCTGCTACTGCTTCGACTGCCGGCTGCAATTATTTATCTCCGCCGAGAATAATCGGCAATCCATCATCTCCGCCGCCAATAACCACAACCTTCGAGTTCTGTGATTCAGAAAGTTTTAATGTGGCTTCTATTCCTCTCATCTTCAATAACTCTGGTGTTAAGCTTTCGTTTATTATTTCGTTTGCACGCGCTTCACCTTCAGCTTGAATTTTCTTTCTTTCTGCCTCGCTCTCTTCGCGTTGCAGTCTATATTCATAGGCAAGAGCCTCTTGTTCTTCTTTTAGTTTTTTCTCAATTGCTGCCTTAATTTGGTCAGGTAATTTTATAGACCGAATGAGTAAGGCTTTCATGTTTATGTAATTCTCCTTTAACACTTCGCGGGTTTCTTTTTTAATGGCCATTTCTACTTCTTCTCTTTTTGTAGAGTAGATTTCTTCAACAGCATATCTTCCCGCTACACGACGTACTGTGGAACGTACTTCAGGAATTATTAACTCATCAATGTATTCTTTTCCGAACGATTCATGTAAATAGCCAATCTTTGAAAAGATGGGTTGAAAACGAACTGAAACATCCATCGTGACATTGAGTCCGTTTTTATCCAGAATGTCCATGCTTTCTTCTTCTTGATTTTCTCTTACGTTGTATATATGCATGTCGTTCCACGGGGCTATTATCTTAAAGCCCGGCTTGAAAATATGTTCCTTGTCCAATCCTGTGGTAAATTTTCTAAAAATTACACCCCGTTCTCTTGGCTGAATGGTAACAAAAGTAGCCGTACTTAGGATTCCTGCAATTATTGCTACAATAATGAGAATGATCCAAAATGTAGTTGATTTTTTCATGACGAAAATATTTTATTTGACAATTTTTGTTTGCTAAAGTAATCTTTTTGAATATAATGGTCAAAAAGAATAGGGTTAAATTATTCAGTAATTATTTAAGCGTTAATTTATATTTTTATATAGTCTAAAATTTTTTGTTTGATTACTTCAGGTTCATAGATTTTTTCATTTTCATTATAACATTTAATTTTGTGAAAGTTATCTTCCTTCTCAACTTCACTGAGATATATTTCTCTGACGCGTTCCTGGAAAGTAATATTTTTTTCATGAATATCCTGTTTCCCCTGCAGGTATTCCCGATCGGAACCATCCCGCTCATTGCTCAGATTTTGTTTCGTGAATTCTGAAGGAACATCCAGAAATATTTCTATATCGGGTTTCGGTATTTTGAAGTATTCATACTCAAGGTATTTGATCCAGTCACTTAATTTATTAATTTCTTTGTTGTCATTCAGTTTGGCACATTGGAAGGCTATGTTGGAATATACATAGCGATCAATCAGCACAAGGTAATCTTGTTTAAGCCATGTATTAATCATTGATTTAGCATCATTTCTGTCTCCGGCATATATCAGTGCAATTAAATACGGATCAACTGATTCCATTTTTCCTAAATCTCCGCGCAGGAACTTAGCAATAAGCTCACCATAAATTGGGGAATCAGTTCGGGGGAAGTGCATATATTGGTAATTGATATTGTTTTTGTCGAAATACTTTTTCAGAAGTTTTATCTGTGTTGATTTACCAGAGCCATCCAATCCTTCAATATTCACAAATTTCATAGATTATTGTATTTTACAAAGATTACGATTGATTAAGAAACTCTCTTAATCCTTTTTTATTACTTTTGTTTCTAAACTATAGCAAAAAATGCAAAATAAAGATACAATCTTTTCAAAAAAATCATACATTAATTGCAATGGTTCTTTGTTGGATTTTGAAACTCCACGAATAATGGGTGTTTTAAATGTAACCCCGGATTCATTTTATGATGGTGGATATTATTCCGAAGGTGATTTGTTACAACGACAGATAACCCGCTTAAAAGAAGATGGAGCTGATATTATTGATGTGGGAGGGTATTCATCCAGACCCGGTGCTGATCATATAAGTAAAAAAGAGGAATGGCAGCGGCTTGAGCCTGTTCTTAACCTTATACGTAAAGAGCACCCTGAAATGATCATTTCTGTCGATACTTTCCGTTCTGATATAGCCAGCGCTGCTGTGAAACAATACGGGGTCGATATAATTAATGATATCTCGGCCGGCGAAATGGATGAAAAAATGTTTGAAACCATTTCAGAATTGCAGGTGCCTTATATTATGATGCACATGAAGGGAACGCCTCAGAACATGAAAGAAATGGCACAGTATGATGATATGATGGATGAAATTCTGAAGTATTTTGCCGGTAAGTATGATCAATTAAGGAATATGGGTGTGAATGATGTGATTCTTGATCCCGGGTTTGGTTTTGCAAAGAACATTGAACAGAATTTTTTGTTAATGAATAAGTTGAAGCAATTTAAGGTTTTTGATTTGCCGCTGCTTGTTGGTATTTCACGAAAGTCGATGATTTTTAAAACATTGAATATTAAGCCACAAGAAGCTTTGAACGGAACAACTGTTTTAAATACTCTAGCTTTGCTTCAGGGTGCGGATATTCTCAGGGTTCATGACGTAAAACAAGCAAAGGAAGTGGTGCAGCTTTTACAAAAACTGGAAAAAGCTCAATAATTGGTTTGTAAATTATTATTTTTGAGTAATAGAACTGAAACAAATTTATGTTACCATTATTTATAACAGTAAGATTCCTTGATATTCTGGATATATTCCTTGTAGCCGTTCTTTTATATCAATTTTATAATCTGATAAAGGGAACTGCAGCTTTTAATATTTTCATAGGAATTTTTTTCCTTTATATCCTCTCTTTGGTCGTTCGTGCTCTGAATATGGAATTGTTGAGTTCTATTTTAACACCGGTTATCGGGGTCGGCGTCATTGCTTTAATAATCGTTTTTCAGCAGGAAATCAGAAGATTCTTACTTATTATCGGTAGCAGGTATATTGCTAATTATCGATTTTCTATTGCTCATTTGTTTTCTCTCCAAAGTACACCAAAACCCAAAATACGCATTAGTGAAATTGTGAAGGCTTGCACAGATATGTCTGCATTTAAAACCGGTGCTTTAATTGTTCTTGCACAGCGCGATAATCTCTTCAACTACGCAAAAACCGGAATTACATTGAATGCAGATACTTCGAGCCGGTTGCTGGAATCCATATTTTTTAAGAATAACCCGCTTCACGATGGAGCTGTGATTATACGAAAAGAAAAGATTTATGCAGCCAGTTGTGTCCTACCTGCTACGGAACGATCTGACCTTCCACCACGTTTTGGAATGCGGCACAGAGCAGCTATTGGATTGACTGAACGAAGTGATGCACTGGTGATTATCGTTTCGGAGGAAACCGGAGCTATTTCTTTTGCTAAAAATGGAGATATCGAAACAAATATTGGTCCTAATCGCCTGAGAGAGATATTAAAGGAAAATTTTGAAAAAGAAAAAGCTTAATCGATGAACTTAGACGATTTTTTAGGAAAAAGCAT
>CAYFRV010000299.1:0-3475 GCA_964345495.1 uncultured Bacteroidales bacterium
AAAAACAAAAAAGGCCTTGCATCTATTGCAAGGCCTTTAAATATAGACTAAATCGTCTTTTACTGACTAACCATGATCAACTGAAAAGGGATATCTATCATTTCTGAAAAATCCTCCCCTACTTCCATCATATCTTCATCTCCCTCATCAAAATACCAGTAAATTTTTACCTTAATACCCTTTTTAGAATAATTCCCAATAAGAACAAATATATCCGAAAGAAATTTAGCTGAGGAGGAATTAAAATATTCGAGCTTAAAAACAAATTTCACCGGGTTATCCTGAAAATGTTCCAGATTCCCGTTTTCCAAAATATTATCAAAATACTTTTTTAATTTTTCAATAATCGGAAAATAAAAATCCCTGACATCTTCAGGCCTTGAATTTCCTTCGAGCTCAAATATTTGATTATTCGGATCAAATAAAACTCTGGGGGATTTTTCTGTGGATTCTATTTTCAATTCTTCCATAATCTATCTTTACTTTTAGAGTATATTCACTTTTAAGGTAAAATATGAGTAATTTTTATTCACAGGTTTAAAGTTATAACTAAGTTTATTGGGAGTTGACTTGGCAATAACAATCAGGCCAAGTCCTGCCCCCCCTTTATCTGTTAGCCCGGCACTTTTCATGATCGTCTCTTTATAAAGATCATTCAACCCTGTTTTTTCCAAACCATTCAATTCATCCAGCTTTTTCTTCAACTTTTTCATCTCCTGGTTACTCACAAGATTACCCGTTTCGATCGTAAAACCTTCGTTGCTTTTGTCTACGCTAAAAAAGGGCGGGTGGTTTACAGAAATTTTTGACTGATCATTATTTAATTCAGAATGACGGTATATATTATCTAAACATTCTACTGCCGAGGAATAAATACGTTTCCTTGTGAGAACCTCAAGATCAAGAATTTTTAATTTCGTTTTTAATTCGTATAGAATATTATCAACTATTTTTCTGTCTATCAATCCTTTATAGTTGATAACATTTTCTGCATATTCCATATTGATACAAGACTGCTGATGTATAATTAAATTCTAATTCAAATATAGTAAATTTCATTTTATATTTTCAGAGAACTTAAAGATTTTCCGAACAAATGATTTGTTAAAGAATTGTTAGTAACTTAACTTAAATTTAACATTGAAATAATATTTGAAATTTCTTAATGTATCTTATTTTTACACCGAAAAATAAGAAAGATACATGGAAAATATATACTTAATTATAGTCGTAGTTTTATTTGCTCTGGCAATATCGGACCTAATTGTTGGAGTAAGTAACGATGCAGTAAACTTTCTGAATTCCTCAATTGGTTCCAAAGCTGCACCACGATATATAATAATGATAATTGCCAGTATCGGGATTATAATAGGTACAACCTTTTCAAGCGGAATGATGGAAGTTGCCCGAAAGGGTATATTTCATCCGGATCAGTTTTTCTTTTCGGAGATTATGATGATATTTCTGGCGGTGATGCTAACCGACATATTACTGCTGGATCTATTTAGCACATTTGGTTTACCTACTTCAACAACAGTTTCTATTGTATTTGAACTATTGGGTGCTGCTGTTGCCGTATCATTAATAAAATTAGGTTCTGATGCAGAAACTGCCAGCACACTTGCAGGCTACATCAACTCAACTAAAGCACTGGCAATAATTTCGGGTATATTATTGTCTGTCATTATTGCTTTTATCATAGGAGCTATAGTGCAGTTTTTCGTTCGAATTGCTTTTACTTACGATTATAAAAAATACATCAAATACTTTGGCTCAGTTTGGGGCGGAATAGCAATCACGGCTATCACCTATTTTATAGTTGTAAAAGGGGCAAAAGGTTCTTCATTAATTGATAAAGAAGGAGTAGCATGGATACAGGAAAACACAGGTCTTATACTACTGGTGAGCTTTGTGGGATGGTCATTTATTCTGCAGGCTATCTACGCGCTTACAAAGGTTAATATATTTCGCGGCATTGTTTTAGTCGGCACTTTCGCTCTGGCAATGGCCTTTGCCGGTAATGATCTTGTAAACTTTATCGGTGTTCCGGTAGCAGGATTTAAAGCATTTCAGGACTTTAATGCTGCAGGTGGCAATGTTAATCCGGATAGTCTCCTGATGGACGGCCTTACAGGAGCTGTTAAAACGAACACTTATCTGCTGCTTATCGCAGGAGCTATAATGACCATAACATTATGGCTCTCCAGAAAAGCCAGAACTGTTACTGAAACCGAAATAAACCTGAGCCGCCAGAGTGAAGGATATGAACGTTTTGGCTCATCGAACTTTTCACGACTTGTAGTAAGAAAAAGCATGGAATTGAATGACTCCATCAGAGCTGTTTTACCAAGAAAATTCTATAAAGCAATAAAGAGGCGTTTCGCAGACGTGGATGATAGCATAACGGTGCAGAAACGTAAAGGGAAAAAAGAGGAAAGACCACACTTCGATCTTGTACGGGCTTCGGTAAATCTGACCGTTGCAAGTATTATTATTTCCTTTGCAACATCACTTAAACTCCCCCTATCAACTACATACGTAACCTTTATGGTAGCTATGGGAACATCTTTATCTGATAAAGCCTGGGGCAGAGAAAGTGCAGTTTATAGAATAACCGGAGTATTCACTGTTATTGGCGGATGGTTCTTCACGGCTCTGATTGCTTTTACAGTCGCCTTTATTGTTGCTAATATAATTTCCCATGGTGGAATCATTGCCATTGGAGGAATGGTTGCCCTTGCGATATTTTTCCTTATAAAAACGCACGCTTTCCATAAAAATAAAGAACAAGAGAAAAAAGAACTGGAAGAAGTTACCAGAAAAGAAATAGAAAATGGCAATGTGATGGATAAATGCACAAGCGAAATCAATCACATGCTGGATACAGTTATTAATATTTTTAGTCAGACGATTACTTATTTATCAAAAGAAGACCGAAAAAATCTGAAAGAAATAAATAAACAAGTAGAACAACTTGATGCAGATGCCAAGACTATTAAAAAGAATGTCCACCATACGCTTGAACAATTAGAAGAAGATGATATAGAAACCGGTCATTACTATGTACAGGTAACTGACTATTTAAGAGAAATGGCTCATGCTCTTTCTTTTATTGCAAACCCCTGTTATGACCACATCGCCAATCAGCATAAGAGCCTTAACAAAGAACAGGTAGATGAGCTAATGGAGTTAAATCAGGAGATTACATTACTCTTTACTAATATAATGGAGGTTATAAAAACGAATAACTTTGAGGAAACTCCAAAGATTTTGGAACAGCAACAAAAGGCTCTTGACCATATTGCTGAGTGCAGAAAATCACAAATTAAACGAATTAAGAATAAGAAAACAGGAACAAAAAACAGCATTCTGTTCCTGCAATTACTCAATGAAATTAAAAATTTCCTCTTACACACAGTTAACCTATTGAAATCTCAAAGAGATTTTGTAATCAACCAGAGGAAAATAGAAGATA
>CAYFRV010000300.1:0-3444 GCA_964345495.1 uncultured Bacteroidales bacterium
TTATGACTTATCCGAATTCAGGATTTCTTCTATATTTCTTGTAATTTTACTATTGCCCGGCCGGTTGGTGTGATTTAAAATTACCACAGTGGTTGAATCTTCTATAAATCGAACTAAGCCTGTTCTAAAACCATTCCATTTTCCATAATGGTAAACCACCTTAGACGAATCTATTTCTTTTAGTCTGAAACCAAAACCGTAAGGATATTCATATCCATTACTCAGGGTAGCGGGTTCAAAAGCCCTTTCTTTATTCTCTTCTGTAAGCAGTTCGTTTCCGTATAGAGCCTGATCCCATTTATAAAGATCATTTACGGTTGAATAAACACCTTTATCGCCAACAGCGCCATCATTAACTGTATTTGGAATTGTTCTGTAAGCCCTGCCCCAATTCCGGTAACCCGAAACTTTATTTCTGGAGTTTTCATGATCCGCCGGGTTATAAACAAAGGAATTATTCATTCCAAGAGGTTTAAATATGTTATTGTCTAAAAATTTGCCGTAAGATACTCTGCTTACTCTTTCAACTATTGATGCCAGTACAACGTAACCTGTATTGGAATAATTAAATCTTGTGCCGGGTGTGAAATATAAATTAAGTTTGTGTTTGTTTAGTAATTCAAGAACATCTTCATTGTCGGGAATACTATCTTTATTCCATCGGTTTTCTAATAGCCACATATAATTTGGCAACCCGGATGTATGATTTAATAACATTTTTATTGTAATTCCCTCATAAGGAAAATTCGGAATGTATTTTTTTACTGTGTCGTCGTAAGATAGAAGTTTTTTTTGCTGCAGAAGCATTATGGCCGCGGCTGTAAATTGTTTGGTTACAGAAGCCAGTTGGAAGACCGAATTTTCATCAAGTTCGGTATTTGTTTTCGGGTTTGCATAACCAAAAGCATTTTTGTAAATAATATGTCCTTTATGGCCAACAAGAATATTTCCCTGGAAATTGTATCTTTTTTGATGCTGGGTTAAGAAAGAGTCTATTCCGGTAATTTTTTCCTGAAACATGAATTCAGTTAGAGCCTTGTCCGTTTTCCTATCTATCGGTTGGATACTTTTTTCTCCGGAAGCTGATGTATCTCTTGTATTATGTATGATTGGCAGCAAAAATAGAATTGATAGGCCAATAACTCCTATCAGTGTTTTTAATTGTCGGGTATTTGGGTGTTTCATGTGTTATCCTGATTTAACCGGACAAATATACTGTAAAATAATATTAATGTCAAATTTTTTTAGTTCCTGAATTTCTTCTGTAACTTTGAACAAAAAATAAATTGGGAAGAAAAAGAAAGAAAAATCGTTTTTTCGAAAACGTAAAGATTGAAGATATCGGCTCAGAAGGGAAGTCTATTGCCCGTATCGAAGGACAGGTGCTGTTTGTAACAAAAGCGCTGCCCGGTGATATTATAGACGTTAAAGTGACAAAGTCGAAGAAAAGTTATATGGAGGGAATACCGATACGTTTTCATGAGTATTCCAATATGAGAATTGAGCCATTTTGCAGGCATTTTGATTTATGCGGAGGATGTAAATGGCAGGATCTACCATATAACCAGCAAATAGCTTATAAGAGAAAACAAATTGTTGATAATCTGGAAAGAATTGGTAAGGTTTCACCCAAAAAAGTGCGGGAAATAATGCCTTCCAAACACACTCGCTTTTACCGGAATAAAATGGAATATACTTTTTCCGCCTTCCGTTGGCTTACAAAAGAGGAAATTGAAACTTCCGAAAATCTGGAGACACGCGGTTTGGGTCTGCACATCCCCGGACGGTGGGATAAAGTGGTTGATATTCAGAAGTGCCATTTACAAAAGGACCCGTCTAATGATATTCGCAATGCCATTCGAACGTATTCACTGAAAAAAAATTTATCTTACTTTAATTTAAAAACGCAGGAGGGTTTTCTAAGGAATTTAGTAATTCGTACATCTTCAACTAATGAGTTGATGGTGATTGTTATTTTTTCTTATGATGATAAGGAGAAACGTAACGATCTGTTAAGTTTTATTAAGGAAAATTTCCCGGAAATAACTTCTTTAATGTATATGATCAACCCGAAAGCCAATGATTCTATCTATGATCTTGAGCCGGTTTTATTTAGCGGGAGAGAATATATCTATGAGCAGATGGAGGATTTATGGTTTAAAATCGGGCCAAAGTCTTTTTATCAAACAAATTCTGAGCAAGCCTATGAATTATACAAAGTGGTGAGACAATACGCAAATTTAGATGGCAACGAGACTGTTTATGATTTATATACAGGTACGGGAACAATCGCAAATTTCCTTGCTAAAGATGCTGCCAGGGTAGTTGGTATAGAATCCGTGCCCGAAGCCATCGAAGATGCAAAAGAGAATGCCTCGGTAAATTACATAAACAATTCTTATTTTTTTTCTGGTGACATGAAGGAGGTTTTAAATCCATCTTTTTTCAGTTCCAATGGTAAACCTGATGTTATAATTACCGATCCACCACGTGCCGGAATGCATAAAAAGGTTGTGGAAAATATAATGGAATCCGAACCTTCCAGGATAGTTTATGTTAGTTGTAATCCGGCTACTCAGGCAAGAGATATTGAGATTTTAAAACAGAAATACACAGTAAAAGAAATTCAGCCGGTTGATATGTTTCCACATACATATCATGTCGAAAATGTAGCTTATTTGGTTTTTAGTCAATAATAGCAGGTCGTTTATAAAAGATTTTTGACCTTATAGGGAGATCTTCGTATAGCTATACATAAAAAATAATAATTATGAGCTGGCGTTATCTTTTATTTTTTCTCCTTCTTCCTGTTTTTTGTTTCTCACAGGAAACACCAAAAAAGGATTCTATTAAAACAGTAATTCGGAATGCTGAAAGCGATTCGGCTAAAGCAATTTCTTATTTGGACTTGGGAGACCTCTATCAGCACGAAAATCAAGATAGTTCTGTTTTTTATTACAATGAAGCACTAGAATTGGCTGAGAATAATAATTATAAGGACCTTGAAGCTAAGTGTTATAATTATATTGGAGTTATTCATTACAGTAGAGCCGATTATGATAAAACATTGGAATATTTTCAAAAATCGTTAGAAATTAAAAAGGAAACAGGGAATAAAGGAGGAATAGCCAATAGTTATAATAATTTGGGTGTAATAGCACGGAAAAAGGGAGACCTGGCTAAAGCAATGAATAACTTCCAGAATACGCTTAAGATGCGTGAAAATTTGCTCAATGAAACGCCGGAAAGTAATAAAGAGAAAGTAGAGGAGTCTTTGTTAAAGCTTGGAAAAGCTTATATGAATATTGGTAATGTGCACTATCAACTTGGCGATTACCATGAAGCGCTTAAAACCTATAATAGTGCCATTACGCTATATGATTCTGTTAATTATAAACAAGGAATTTCTGGTTGTTACAATAATATAGGAAATATTTTTGAAGA
>CAYFRV010000301.1:0-3379 GCA_964345495.1 uncultured Bacteroidales bacterium
AGCGGAAAATAAGGCCAGAGCTGTAAGTGTGGCCGATCCGATAGCAAAACCTTTGCCGATAGCGGCAGTTGTGTTACCCACTGCATCTAACTTATCCGTTTTACTTCTCACGTCAGATGAAAGCTCATTCATTTCGGCTAATCCTCCTGCATTATCTGCAATAGGACCATAAGCGTCTACAGATAACTGGTATCCGACGTTGGCAAGTAAAGCAACTGCTGCTATAGCAATTCCAAATAATCCGGCTAACAGATAAGTGATCATGATTGCACCGGCTATTGTTATTAGTGGAATGGCTGTTGAAGACATGCCAACTTCAAGTCCTGCTATAATGTTAGTGGCCGGACCGGTAACCGAATTATTTGCTATGCTTCTTGTAGGTTTTTTATTTGTTCCTGTATAATATAGCGTGATTTTTCCTATAATATATCCCGCTGCAATACCAATCAATGTAGAAATGAATACTTTTGTAGCAGTAACGGTATGTGCTCCGCCTACTAATGATTCGTAAGTCCATGATTCAGGTAAAAGCCATTGGATAATAAAAAACGAAGATACAATCATGAGAGCCATTGAAATTACTTCTCCTTTGTTTAAGGCTTTATGCAGATTGTCACTGTTTTTTAACCTTACAAATAAAGCACCTATAATTGAAGAAATGATACCAATTCCACCAATGGCCAGTGGTAAAATCACAGCGCCCAGTTCGAAATTTTCCTGAAAGGATGTTATTCCGACAAAGGAAGCACCGATTATCATTGTGGCTATAATTGCCCCAACAAAAGACTCAAATAGGTCTGCACCCATTCCTGCAACATCACCTACATTGTCACCCACATTGTCAGCAATTGTTGCCGGGTTTAGTGGATGGTCTTCCGGGATTCCGGCTTCTACTTTACCAACTAAATCAGCTCCTATGTCTGCAGCTTTTGTGTATATTCCGCCGCCAACCCTTGCGAAAAGTGCTATAGATGAAGCACCCAAAGAAAAGGAAGAAATTACATTAAGAACAACTGAAAGTCCCCATTCAGTTCCAATAACATAGTGGAACAGAATGAATAAAACACTTAATCCTGCTATTCCCAATGAAACAACACCAATGCCCATTACGGAACCGCCGCTAAAAGCTACTTCCAGGGCTTGTCCTAAAGAACTCTTTGCTGCTTGTGTTGTTCTTACGTTGGCTTTGGTGGCAATACGCATGCCCATGAAACCTGCAAGACCTGATAACACAGCTCCGGTAATAAAAGAAACTACGACAAAGCCATTGGAATCTGCCTCTGTGGTGCTTTTGAAGAAAAGGAGGATGGCAACTGCAATAACAAATATACTAAGTGCTTTGTATTCTGATTTTAAAAATGCCATTGCACCATCTCTTATCCGGCGGGCAATATTTTGCATCTTTTCATCGCCACTGGATTGTTTATTAACCCAGGAAGTTTTCCAACTAATAAATAAAAACCCTACTACAGCAAGTAGTGGGATGCTGTAAATTACATATTCCATAAGCATAATTTATTTGGTTTTTTAGGTTTTACTTTAATTCATTATAACGTTTGTTTTGTTTTCTGATTTTTACAATAAATAAAGTGTAAAAGATTAGAAAACAAATTTATACCCGCTTTGTTTCTGAACTATTTCAAATATACTTAACCAAGCTTTTCAAGCCTGGTTGGTCCTTTTTTATTGAAAGTACACAATAATAATCGATGTAATGGAAATCAAAAGTAAGGGTTTAAAATCGAAAACCCAAATTAAACGTTATAAATTTTGATTACAAGGCGCTTTTGGTTATTTATTGTTTAAGACTCCCCGGTTTACATTCAAATAGTTATATATGACAATCTTTTGTAGTAAGAATAATAAAATTCTAGTTTTTTAATGGTAGTCTTTTTATCTACATGGCGTTAATGGCTTCATTGTCTCCTTGTTTCCGTAATTCAGGCATTCCTTCATATTCTACAATGTGTTCGGTTTTACCGCAGTACCAGAAGCTATGATTCATGTGGTCTCTTTCATCTAAAGAGATGCGTCTGAAAACATCTGCCCATGTATCTACGTCAGCGTATGCTTTAACTAATGGGTTTGTAACTTTTTGTTCTTCCCATTGTGGATTGTCAACAACCAATCCTGCATATACAGATTCAGCATGATTTTCAAATTCTCCATTGAATAAGAAAGCCCTGTTTTGGCTGAAAAATGCCATTAAACGGGCTACAATAACATAGGTGAGGACAATGAAAAATGTAAAAAATGGCTTTAGATACCATTTGTCTTTGAGGCCATCTTCTTTCATCTTTTCATGAATAACCAGAAGGTGCGTATATTCGTTATCCTGAGCTTCACGACCCCAATCAATTACGCTTTGAGCTTTTTTTACTTTATCGGAATTTGCGTATTTTCTTGTTTGTTTTGTGTAATGCCTGACTTCCCAGATTCTATAGGGGACGCTTGCAAGGATTTCGAGCAATTTTGCTTTGGGGAGGGTATCTTTTTTCCCGGCAGCAATATCCATACCGAGAAAAAACATTTTTGCCATAAGGCTGTATTTATACCTTGGCGTATTAAGGGTGTTTTGATGTTCTTTTTTTAGATCAATTTGTGCCATAATTCTGAAGTTAATTTAATTTAACTATTTACGAAAATATAAATTTTTTGCAAAGTATGATATAATTTCAGAAGATAAACTCTTAAATTTTTAATTTCCCCAGGTTTCCCTGTCCAGACTTCTGTATTGGATCGCTTCAGCTAAATGTGGTGCCTGGATATTATCTGTTCCTTCCAGGTCGGCAATTGTCCTGGATACTTTTAATATTCTGTCATAAGCTCTTGCTGAAAGGCCCAGGTTTTCCATAGCTTTTTTCAGAAGGTTTTTTCCGGCTTCGTTAATTTCGCAATATTCCCTTATCATGCGACTGCTCATTTGTGCATTTGCATGAATTTCCTCATATTCAGCAAAACGTTCACTTTGTTTTTCTCTTGCTTTAATCACGCGTTTTCGAACGGCTTCACTGTTTTCGTTTTTTCTGGTTGTTGAGAGTTCATCATAAGAAACAGGAACTACTTCTATCTGAATATCAATTCGATCGAGAAGCGGACCAGAAATCTTATTCATATACCGCTGAATGTTACCGGGTGTGCATACACAATCTTTTTCGGGGTGATTGTAGTAACCACACGGGCATGGGTTCATTGAGGATACCAGCATAAAATTTGCGGGGTATTCAACCGTAAATTTTGCTCTGGAAATAGTAATTACCCGGTCTTCGAGTGGTTGTCTCATGACTTCGAGTACAGTTCTGGGAAATTCGGGTAATTCATCCAAAAAAAGCACTCCGTTATGAGCCAGAGATATTTCTCCGGGTTGCGGAAATCCGCC
>CAYFRV010000302.1:0-3370 GCA_964345495.1 uncultured Bacteroidales bacterium
TTTATTTTGAATTCAAAAATAGTTTATCTTATACTAACACCTAAGCCAGTTGTAAAAACGGAATAATCGGCATAAGTGTAATCAAAATGCAAGGTTATTACGGCAAATTTAAAACGAATACCAGCATTATATCTTGGTTTTGTTGTGCTTCCATCTTTATGTTTAATTTCCATACTTATGGGATCTGTAACTGAACTCTCTTCTGTTATCTCAGTTCTTTGCTCATTTTCGTTATATTCTGGTACAGGATAATTTCCGTTTAATTCCAAATTGGTTGTTGAAGTATTAAATCCCACGCCCCCATAAAAACAAACTACCGGTAAATTAGCAGAAACCAGAAGATTTCCTGTAAAACTACTTACATTCATTACCATTTGTTGATTATCGAAATAATCTGCCGGGATTTGGGGATCAATGTAATCTACTGAAGAGCCATAAGCATCTGGCATAAAAGATAAACCAGTTTCAGAGTTTAATTTTGTGTATCCACCCATTGCAGAAAGCTGAAGTATAGGAATTTTATTCAATGCGGGAATCCATTGTTTAATCGAATGCTTTACACCAACACCCCACAGACCAATTTCTGCCTGGCTACCTAATTGTAAATCCGGAGTATATCTTCCAATTAATTCTGTTCCTTTTGGCAGGCCAATTGCAAACTGAAGCATCGGTGCCGGAGCAAAACTTATACCGGTTCCTTTGGGAAGATCAAATGAAGCAAGGTTGATTTGTCCATCACTTGTTGGATCGTCTATATTATATTCCATTGTAGCTCCGGAGCTATTATCACCCATAGCCGTAGGAGTGCTAGCATCCGGATCCGCCGGCTCCACTGTTTGAAGATCTAAATCAGCAGGCATAAAAGATTGATCCGAATTTGGTACAAAAGTCGTATTCAATGTAAAAGTAACATCAAAACCCAAAACACCATGAGGTTTTGCTGTATTATACCAGCCGCTGCTAAGATCTGTTCCTAAAGCATTACTATACGGTGCTATATATTCTTTCATAAGCGTTTGAGCATCATCCTGAAATGCCATTATTTTTCCGACATCGTCTAACTGACTAAATGAAGGTTTTATAGATAATGACAGAACGGAAATTATTAGAACTAGTCTTAAAAGGGTTAGATTTTTCATAGCGTATGTTTTTGTATTATCTTTGACAAAAATTGTACCTAATATTACGTAATTGCTGAAATTTTGTTTACATCATTTCAAAAATACTTCAGAATAACGTAACGAAGATAAGAAAAATTAAGTTAAGAAATCAACACTCATGGCCCAAAATCAACCACTTGCCGACCGCATGCGTCCGAAAAACCTGGATGAGTTTGTCGGGCAGGAGCATTTGGTAGGAAAAGATGCCATACTTCGTAATTCAATTGAATCAGGGAATCTGCCCTCTTTTATTTTATGGGGGCCACCCGGCACCGGAAAAACCACCTTAGCGAAAATTGCCGCCAAAAGACATAACAGGGTGTTTTTTACGCTTAGTGCTGTCCATTCCGGGGTTAAAGAAGTAAGACAAACCATAGAGAAAGCAAAAAAGCAACAATTTTTTGACGCTCCGAATCCAATTCTATTTATTGATGAAATCCACCGTTTCAGTAAATCGCAGCAGGATTCTCTACTGGGTGCCGTAGAGCAGGGAACAATAACGCTCATAGGCGCAACTACTGAAAATCCTTCTTTTGAAGTTATTTCTCCTCTCCTCTCCCGCTGCCAGGTATATGTGCTTAAGAGCCTTGAAGTTAATGAACTGGAAAAATTACTCAACAAAGCACTGGAAAAAGATTTCCATATAAAAAAGCTCAATATTCAAATTAAGGAAAAAGATGAGTTGTTCAGGTATTCCGGCGGCGATGCAAGGAAACTATACAATATTCTGGAGTTAGTGATCAATACGGAAAATCCCGATCGTGATCCTTCGGGGGAAGTGATTATTACCAACGATAAAGTAACCAAAATTTTACAGCAGAATATTGCCTTCTACGATAAAAATGCCGATCAACATTACGATATCATATCTGCATTTATAAAATCTGTTCGTGGCAGCGACCCAAACGGTGCATTATACTGGCTTGCGCGAATGGTTGAAGGCGGAGAAGATCCAAAATTCATAGCACGCAGGTTAACCATTCTGGCAGCAGAAGATATTGGCCTTGCCAATCCAAATGCGCTGCTCATTGCAAATAATTGCTTTGATGCCATTGAACGCATTGGCTGGCCCGAATCCAGAATTATTCTTTCTGAAGCAACCATCTATCTGGCCACTTCTCCAAAAAGCAATTCAGCTTATGTGGCCATAAATGATGCACAACAATTGGTGAAAGAAACCGGTGATCTTCCGGTTCCTTTACAAATCCGTAATGCTCCAACAAAACTTATGAAGGAGCTTGGATACGGGAAAGACTATAAATATGCTCATAATTATCCCGGAAATTTTGCTGAAGAAGAATTTTTGCCTGAAGAAATCAAAAACAGGGTGATATATAACCCACAAGACAATAGTAAAGAGAAAGAAATAAAGCAACGCCTGCAAGTATGGTGGAAAAATAAATACAATTACTAAAAAATTATACTATGTACCCGATTGAAAATTTAAAGCACGCTGATTCTGACAATTTTTTCCTTTTAGCTGGCCCTTGTGTCATTGAAAATGAAGAGCTCCCATTTCAAATTGCTGAACGGATCAAAGATATTACCGATAAGCTGAAGATTCCATTTATTTTCAAAGCTTCCTATAAAAAAGCAAACCGATCCAAAATCGATTCCTTTACAGGCATTGGAGATGAAAAGGGAATGGAGATATTAAATCAAATAAAGAACAAGTATCAAATTCCGGTAGTAACTGACGTACATACGCCCCAGGAAGCTGCAGAAGCCGGCAAATTTGTTGATGTACTGCAAATACCTGCTTTTTTGTGCCGGCAGACAGAACTTTTGGTGGCTGCAGCTAAAACAAATAAAGTTGTTAACATAAAAAAGGGGCAATTTCTTTCTCCTTCAGCTATGAAGTTTGCCGCACAGAAAGTAATTGATTCTGGAAACGAAAAAGTATGGATTACTGAAAGAGGAACCACTTTCGGATACCAGGATCTGATTGTTGATATGCGGAGTTTTCCTACTATACATCAATTTGACTTGCCGGTAATTTTAGATATTACTCACAGTCTTCAACAGCCTAATCAAAGCAGCGGGGTAACAGGTGGACAGCCGGAAATGATAGAAACAATCGGCAGGTCCGGAATTGCAGCAGGTGCAGATGGTATTTTTATTGAAACTCATCCGGAACCTTCTGAAGCCAAATCTGATGGTGCAAACATGTTAAATCTGAGTTATCTTGAAAAGCTTTTAACAAATCTTAC
>CAYFRV010000303.1:0-3361 GCA_964345495.1 uncultured Bacteroidales bacterium
CCGGAAAATTCAGAAATGAATTCTCTTGAAACCGCCAGGCAAGTGGGCCTGAAAATTATTCCCCGTTAAAAGACAAAGCTGCACCGGCAGGGATGCCGGTGCTCCAGGCAGAGACTCTGTGTTCTAAATTAGAATTTTGGCGCTACTTTTGAAAATCCCACTCTAATCCATATCCCCATCCATCGGGTCTGGATGAATGGTCGCACACATGTCTAATTTCTGCTCTACTTTTTGTTCAATTTTTTCAATGATCTGATGGGCTTTTTTTAGTTGGATTTCATCATGTAAGGCAATGTGAAAGGTGATCTCTTTATGTTCTCCATACCGGTGAATATGGATATGGTGAACCTTGACATCATATCCTGCTGCATCTTCCGCTATTGTGTGCAATTGGTCAACAATTTTTTTTGTGGGTTTTTCACCTAACAGCGAATTAGCTGATTCTTTCAGTATTTCATAAGCAGCATACAGGATCATTACTGAAACGATCAATCCTAAAACTCCATCTATCCACCAAAAATATTTTCCAAGGAAAATACCAACAAGAATAATGACAGAAGAAATAGCATCTGTTCTGTGATGCCAGCCATCTGCTTTTAAGGAAGGAGCTTCTGCTTTTTTTCCTGCCCAAAATGCAAATTGAGCTATCCCTTCTTTCATTAATACGGAGATAATTGTTACGATTATTGCAATATTCCCGTAATTGGCAACTTCGTGAGATTGAAGTTTATGTATGCTTTCCGTAATAAAATTGAAAGCAATTACAGCAAGAAAGACTGCAATGATTATCGAGGCGATTAACTCTGCACGGCCATGTCCGAAAGGATGTTCCTCGTCAGCAGGTTTCCTTGAAATTTTCATTCCGACAAGCACAATAATGGAACTAAGTGAGTCTGAAAGCGTATGCCATGCATCGGCAATTAATGCAACTGATCCGGAAACAATTCCTGCCCAGTATTTTAATCCAAACAATAGGATGTTTACCCCCATGGAAAGCCATCCTTCTATATAACCTAATTTTGACTTTTGTTTTTTCATATTTTAAATTCAAAGATATCCGCAAATTTAATAATTTGCCTGTTCAAAATTTCTGAAAGTATGAATTGGTTACTTTTCTTGCACAAAAGCCATTAGCTATTGGTCTTTCTAAATTATTCAAATCATTTTTTGTTATCAAATTTTAGGTTATTTTTGCCCAAAATTTATAAACAAGATAAAACAATTTGACTATGAAGTTTTTTATTGATACGGCAAATATTGATCAGATAAAAGAAGCACAGGATCTTGGAGTACTTGATGGCGTTACAACCAATCCTTCATTAATGGCAAAAGAAGGGATCACAGGCCAGAAAAACATTGAAGAGCATTATAAAAAAATATGCGAAATTGTTGATGGGGACGTTAGTGCAGAGGTAATTTCCACAGATTTTGACGGGATGATTAAAGAGGCTGAAAATTTAAAAGCGCTTCACCCCCAAATCGTTGTTAAGATACCAATGATTAAAGATGGTGTGAAAGCAATTAAGCACCTAAAAGAAAAGGGAATTCGAACGAATTGTACATTGGTTTTTTCAACGGGACAAGCATTACTTGCTGCAAAAGCGGGAGCAACTTACGTATCTCCTTTTATCGGAAGGCTTGATGATATTTCTACTGATGGAGTAGAGTTGATCAGACAAATTGTTGATATGTATAATTACTATGGTTTTGAAACACAAGTGCTTGCCGCTTCTATTCGTCATACAATGCACATTACCCAGGTTGTTGAGGCAGGAGCAGATGTCGCAACTTGCCCGCTAAAACCAATATTAGGATTATTAAACCATCCGTTGACAGACATTGGATTAGAGAAGTTCCTGGCAGATCATAAAAAAGGAAATGAATAATTGAGGAACCTGCTAAAAGGTTGTTTTTAGTCAAAATATCACAAAAGGGGAGGCGTCAGCTTCCTCTTTTTTATTTTTTAATGCCGCAAACATTTTCCTTTATAAATATGTTTAATCAGTCAGGTGAAATTTTTATTATGTTTTTGTTTATCTTTTTCATTCTGTAAAATTTTAGATAAATTAAAAACGTTACAATTAAACTATATAAATCTCTAAAACTTATTGCCTATGTATCTTAAGATTCATCCTGAAAATCCCAGTCAAAGGCAAATTAGCCGAGTAGCTGAACACCTCAGAAATGATGGTTTGATCATTTACCCTACAGACACTGTATATGCAATTGGATGGAGCATATATAATACCAAATCAGCTGAAAGACTAAAAAAACTTAAGAAGGACAAGAAGCAGGAAAACAATTATTCGCTTATATGCAGCGATTTAAGCCAGGCATCTCAATTTACAAAACAAATGGATAAAACCACCTTTAAATTATTAAAACATAATCTGCCGGGACCATTTACTTTTATCCTCCCGGCAAGTAATGAGGTTCCCCAGGTTTATAAGAACAAAAAGAAGACGGTCGGAATACGTATTCCGGACAATAATATTCCACTGGAAATTGTGAAAGAGTTGGGACATCCTATTATGACTACATCACTGCGCGAAGAAGATGAAGTTTTGGATTATATTGTAGAGCCTGAATTGATTTATGAAAAATATGACAAGCTTGTAGATGTTATTATTGACGGAGGTTCTGGAAATATAAATCCTTCAACTATTGTAGATTGTACAAACTCAGCCCCGACAGTTGTAAGAGAAGGACTGGGAGAACTGGTGGAATAGCAGAAGGAGCTTACGATTTCGCTTGAATTTTTATTATACAGAAGCTGATAGATTCCGGTTTAAAGTGTTCAATCATTTTTGACCGGAATTTATTTTTTGGCAAATTCAGAAGCAGAGGTAAATTATAAAATTACCATCAGTTTTTTAATAAGTTAGCTGTTGGCTTTTAGCTATTGGCTGTTGGCTATTGGCACAAAGAAACAGTAGCCGTTGAAGCGAATAAACTCCTAAACAATAAAACAACTCAATAATTAAAATACTGAATGACCACCGAAAATAACCGCAAGGTGCGCAATGAACCCAGTTGCAGCAGTTGCAGCAGACGGTGAAGGATGAGTTTCGTTTTCAGCAGGCAGAATACATCAACCGTACGACAGTTTGCAAAGTTTGCCATATAATGTCATGAAAACCAATCCAAAACCCGAAACGCGAAACAACAGTAATGATTACAGAATGACAACCGAATGACAACCGCAAGGTTAACAGTGGCAGCAGCAGGTGTGAATGAGTAATTAGCAAGACGGAATGTTAGAAAATTCTTTGCCAAAAGCTAAAGGCTAAAAGCAAAAAGCAAAAGGCACCATTAGTTAATCATTATTGAAATTGCATCTAATTCGTTGCTTTTTATCTTT
>CAYFRV010000304.1:0-3359 GCA_964345495.1 uncultured Bacteroidales bacterium
TTGATATTTCAACTAAGAACAGCAAGTTTTGTCTTTTGCTTTTTGCCTTTAGCTTTTGGTAGAGAATTTTTTAATGTTCCGTCTTGCCGCTTGCTGTGGACTGCTTTTCTTCTGTAGACTGCTTGCTCACAAGATAATTGATGGAAATTTTAAAATTAACTCTGCTTCTGAATTTGCCTAAATAATTCTACTGACCTATCCGTGCTAAAAGAGTGTCCTCATTCGAACATTATTAGTTCATTTTCGCACATTAAGAGTAGAAATAAAGGTAGCTTTATTTTTTAAAGACATTGATAATCAGGTTTTTGAGCTAATTGGCACAAGAGTTGATTTTATATCTATAAAAAAGAAAAACAATGATACAGAATTACCTAAAAGTTTCATGGCGCAATTTAAAAAGGGATAAATCCTACTCCTTAATTAATGTTTTTGGATTGGCTATTGGTATAGCTGCATGTTTGATGATTTCATTATACATTATCGACGAACTTAGTTACGATAAGTTTCATGATAACTCAGACCGGACTTACCGTTTATATGTAGACGGGCAATTTGGAAATAATAAATTTCTAAGTCCTTATATTCCCAATCCTGCTAAAGATGCTTTATTGGATGAGTTTTCCCAGGTTGAGTCTGTCACACAATTTTTTGACAGAGATCAGGTAAGATTTGAGTATGAAAATAAAGTTTTTATCGAAAACCGGGTGTTTTACGCAGGTTCCGATTTTTTTGAAGTATTTTCTTTTCCTATGGTCAAAGGTGAAGCTAAAGAGGCTTTGTCGAAACCCAATCAGATTGTCTTAACAGAAAGTACAGCAAGAAAATACTTTGGAGATGAAGATCCTTTGGGTAAGATGATTAAGGTGAACAGGAATGAACTTTTCCGGGTAACGGGAGTTTGTGAAGATGCCCCGGAGAACTCTCATTTCCATTTTAATTATCTGCTTTCTTATTCTTCAAGTAGTATCAGTAAAGATCACAGATGGGTCAATAGTTCAGTATACACTTATTTTGTCCTGAAGGAGGGAGTAAATCCAAAACGTTTTGAAGAACAACTGGACCTTCTTGTTGAAAAGTATGTAGGTCCAGAGGTTGTTGATTTCATGGGTGTAAATTTAGAGGATTTTGAAAGCGGAGGGAATTCCTACGGATTTTTTTTACAGCCGCTGGAAGATATTTATTTACATTCAGATTTCAATGATGAAATTGAACCTGTAAGTAGCATTTCAAGAATATGGTATTTTTCATTTATAGCGTTTTTTATTCTTTTAATTGCCTGTATAAATTTCATGAACCTGGCAACTGCAAAATATGCCAACCGGGCTAAAGAAGTTGGGATCAGAAAAGTTGTCGGTTCAAGAAGAAAACAATTGATAAGTCAATTTCTTACAGAATCTATCCTTATATCAACACTGGCAGTGGTAGTAGCTATTGTTCTGGTTGAATTATTCCTGCCGGGTTTTAATAATATTTCCCAGAAAAGTCTGGAATTAGAGTATTTTGCAAGTTGGTATCTTTTGCCGGTCCTTATTGGCCTGGCTTTAATTGTTGGAATCCTGGCAGGCATTTATCCGGCATTTTTTCTTTCTTCTTTTAGTCCTTTAAAAATTCTTAAGGGTAAAATTAACAAAGGAGTTAAAGGAGATCGTTTGAGGGGTGTGCTGGTAACCAGCCAGTTCGTTATCACTATTGTTTTGTTTATTAGTACGTACATCATTTTTCAGCAGAACAGCTACATGACGAACAAAAAGTTAGGTTTTGATAAAGAGGAAGTATTGGTTTTAGAACGTGCATACTATCTGGATGAATCATTGGAGACTTTCGTTAAAGAACTCACAAAATCACCTCAAATTCATTCGGCATCTATAAGTAATTCCATTCCGGGAAGGGACTATAGCGGATCAACTCTTCAGGTTGAAGGCCGTAGTTCAGAGGATATGGTGTTTTTCGCAATAAATTACGTAGGAGAAGGTTATCACGAAACGATGGGGATTAAGCTTATAGACGGCAGATTTTTCTCTGAGGACTTTTCAACAAATGCAAGTTCAATTGTAATTAATAAGAAGGGGGCAGAGGAAATTGGCTTTGAAAATCCCATCGGAAAGTATCTGCAATTAGGCGATGAGAGATACAATATCATTGGTGTAGTAGAAAACCATCATTTCGAGTCTCTGCATAGAAATATACGTCCGCTTGGTATGCGTTATGAGGGTTCATCTTATTATGATTATATGCCAATTAAACTGAATACCAAAAATCTGAATGAGACGATAGAATATGTAGAGGCAAAATGGAATAAGTTCACAGATCATCAACCTTTCAGTTATTTCTTTATGGACGATGACTTTGAAAAACTTTACAATGCAGAACAGCGTACGGCTAAAGTATTTACCATTTTTTCAGTTTTAGCCATACTTATTGCCTGTCTTGGGTTACTTGGATTGTCTGCCTTTATGGCTGAAAAAAGGACCAAGGAGATTGGCATTAGAAAAGCAATGGGAGCTAGTCCCCTAAATATTCTCAGGATTTTATATAAGGAGATTGTCTTGCTTTTAGTCATATCTACTGTTATAGCATGGCCTGCTACGTATTACCTCATGGATCAATGGCTGGCTGATTTTGCTTATCGGGTAGGAATTGGGGTTATGCCTTTCATCTTTGCTTCTTTTGCTGCACTGGTTATTGCTATATTCACAACAAGTTTTCAGGCGCTTAAAGCTGCCAATACAAACCCTGCATATACACTTCGCGATGAATAATAACCTTTAAACTTTAATGCCATGCTAAAAGATGTTTGTATACCAATACCGGGATTTGGCGAAGAAGAAGTAGCCGAATTGCATTTGAAAATAGGCGATCAGCAGATAAGCTATGATTTTCGTGTGGAGTCATTCCCCTGGAATGTTGAGGATAATCTTAATAATGAGAACGAGGATGAGGGTTCAAAATCATTGGCACGAATAGAACGCCTGAAAAAGTCAATTAACAGATATGATAAATCATGGGAATTGATACAAATTTTTAATCCACCGGAAAATGCAAAGTATATTCATGTGTTGTTTCGCAGGAAGAAGAAGGAAGAAGATAAAAAATAGATAGCAGGTGCAGCAGTTTTAGTTGCAGTCGCAGAATTCAAAAGTTCAAAGTTTGATGTTTAAAGTTTAACGTTTGCATCATGCCAGGAACCCGAAACGCGAAACAACAGAACAAAAAGCAGCTAATAAACCAAAAAGGCGTCTGTTATATTTAAATAAAATTTAAAACCATGTTAAAAAATTACCTAAAAACAGCATTTAGAAATCTATCGAGGAATAAGATTTATTCGTTTATAAACATTGTCGGACTGGCAATTGGCGTAG
>CAYFRV010000305.1:0-3357 GCA_964345495.1 uncultured Bacteroidales bacterium
AACAGCACTATAGTTGCTGTTAACAAAATTAAAAGATTTGTTTTTATATTATATATTTTTTACGGGTCACAAACGCCTGAAAGCCGCTTAACCCCGTATGCATTATACCACGTGTGCACTTTTGTGTTTATTAATTAAATTCTGACAACCAAAATAAAAATTCATCCCAAGCCTTCTTTCTAGTGCCATTATTATAGTTTATTAGTCCGATTGTTTCTAATGACTCGGCAAACTGATCAATAAAGTCTTGTGGCATACCTTCATCTTCAAGCATTTCATTAAATATTTCGGTTACTTCCGGTGACCAATCCACTAACTGGAAATTGAATGCTGCTTTAATCCGTTCTTCATTTTTCATTTCTGTGAAGAATACTTCAAAGAATTTTCGCTGTTTCTCCTGAGAACTGTTTAAAGTGGTATTTCCCGAATACATTCCCAACTCCTGAATAACAATAATTTTTTCACCTGAAACATCCAACATTCTCTGAATGTCAGATTTAATTTCACTTTCAGTTTGAGCAACATAATAAAGCGGTGGTGTAAACTGAGATTTAGCACCATAAAAATTGAAGCAAGCAACATCGCATTCAGCAAGAATATCATAGATTCCCGGTTTATCTTCATCCAGACTGCCTTCAGAAAAGGTAACTGTAACCGCCATATTTTCGTTTATTTGGTGGATATGGTCTTTTGTCTCTTGTAAAAAATTAAGTATTTGATTATCAAGACCGGGTACTTCTCCGAAAGAATTTTCGGCTTCATTACTAATCGAGATAAGAAAACCATCATACTCTACAAGTAGTGGAATCACCCAATCCATTAAGCTTTTAAATCTTTGGATAAATTCAGGATCATCAAAATCTTTACCTTTTAAATCATCAGGCACTACAGGCTCTCCACTGTCATAGGCAGAGATGAGCAGAAATGTTTGAAGTCCCTGAGCTTTCATCTCCATTAGTTTTTGCTCAAAACTGTTTTTGTCATAGGTGTTTGGAGCCGGTTCTAATTCGGGCCAGTCAATTTGTAGCCGACCTACCGACATTCCTGCATTTATCGCATTATTCCATCTTGCATCCATGGAATCTACAGTTTCAGGCGGGTTTGAAGAATTAAACCCTTTGATCATTCCCACCCTGTTATCTCCATCTATTAAGGGTAATTCTTCCGCAATGATATCACTCCGGGAATTTAAAGGGTTTTCGTCTTTCTCACATGCTGTTAAAAATAATATGACAGCTAATAGTATAAAACTGAATTCTATTTTCTTCATTTCTTTGTCTGTTTCTTCATTTTTATTGCCGCAAGTTATACAAAATTTTCTATGAACACACATTAACTGTCTACACTTGCTATATTTTCATTTTTCTTTCTCAGCAAAAATAAATTGAGGTAATCCGAATTCTTTTATATTAATTAAGTTTTGAATTGGACTTTCTCCATATTTTGATTTGTAGCGCTTATCCAAATTCCTGATACGCCTACAGTTAAATTTCAGGCATTCATAGCACAGTAATTTTTCATCCCCTTTTTTTTCAGCACACAATTTTATGCTACAAACTGTAAAATGATATGGTTTATTAACTGTATTATTGCAGCCGACACATTTATTCTTTTCTCGCTAAAAACCTAAGCAGAGATCACATATTACTCCATAGGGTGCTATAGTAGCATTATTCATACTTGTATTTTTAAATTTCCCATATTCAATATCAATTTATTTTTTTAATTTTTCTCCTGCAACTTTGTTAAATCTGCTATCCATACATGGACTTAAATCAGTTGTAATAAACTTTCCATTGTAAAGTAAACTAAATCCGGACGTTAACTTTGCTGAAGCCGACCAGCTTAAACGCTGGAAGGTCAACCACATGGTGTATGACAGCATGGCGGCTGGCTTCATTTTTCCAAGTCTCTTTTTTCAGGTTGTTCAAGCACTATAGGCCAAGCTTGTTGGTGTTCATTTTTTGATTCTTCGTCTGGAAACCCTGAATGTGTTAATTTCAATAATGTTTTATCATCTTTTGGTGTCAATTCGACGGTCACAACAGTTTCTGAACCTTTAGTTCCTGCTTCACCTGTTAACCAAGTCAATTTTATAAGATGATTTGGTTCAATTCTTAAAAATCTGCCGTAATGTGGATGTCTTTACAAATCAGTGTTTTCATATGGTTTAAATTCTGTCTCAAAAAAGAATGGGGGTATTCTCTTTACCGGTCATTAAAACAGAACCAGATGCAGCAAACCAAACATCAAATTTATTAGTCCATGCATTAAAAAACGTTTCAGGTTTCAAATTCATTAATCTTTCAACACTTAAATGATTTTGTTTATTTCATATGACTCTGGCTCATTCAGAGATCGGTCTGGGAAATACAAAAAACGCAAAGTTTATAATTTTAAAAATAAAAGATAAAAAAATATCATCTCTACTATAGGTAAATTCAGAAGTAGAGATAATACTTAATGTTTGTGGTAATTTATGTGGCTAATTACTCCTTAATAAACTGAAATTTATCCATTCCTCCTGTGTCCGGCCCAGTCTCAAACTCACCGCGGATCCATAAACGCTGCACATTTGATAATACACTTTGAATTTCAGAAGCGCTGGCATCTGTGTTTGAAGAATTCATCCAACCTGCCGATGTGTTAAGGCTGATTTCATAGTGGGTCCAGGTAGTATCCGGGTAAGATTCATGGTAATAATAAATTTCCTGATTATTTCCTCCTTCAATTATAACATCTTTACTCTTAAACTGATCAGAAAGCGCACTTTTTTGAATCAGATAGAAGGAAAGTTTCCCCCCTACAAATTCTGACTGATCGCCCATAAACTTATCAGGAGCCACAAAATACCAAACACCGCCGGCTACATCATCGTCTGCATAGATATAACCTGAATTATCTAAACCTTCGAAAGGAGAATAAGATGCTTCAATATTTGATCCACCCTGGGCATCGCCTGTAATTGTCCAGCCATCTGCATTTTCAATAAAATCAGAGGAATCAGAACCTTCTTCTTTTTGTTCTTCTTCTTCTTCACAAGCACTAAATGCAATAACAGAAATTACAAATATGCCTAACAATAGTTTCTTGATTTTTTCCATAGCTTGTTTTTTAAAGGTTTAAGTATTTAACATTACATAGATGTGAATTGTTTATGACCCTCTGAAGTAATAGTGTTTGAACTTAAACACTCTAATGTGTTTTCAATACCCATGAATCGGGGATTATAATATTATCATGGAAAAAAGATCAGCTTATCCTTATTTAGAATATCCTGACAAAAGCAAAGGTTTTTAAAGTATTTCTGAGGATTGCTGACTTTGATCAATTTAAATTCTCTTAGAATAACTCAAC
>CAYFRV010000306.1:0-3355 GCA_964345495.1 uncultured Bacteroidales bacterium
CACGTTCACAGTAAAATGATCAACAAACCGTAGATTTAGTCCATGAGAATAGCACCCGCGTTCACGCGGGTGAAGCTGAATCGCATACAAACTTCAGCCCAGCCGGCTTCGAGCCGGCTTTCCGGTTTACAAAAGCCCGCTGAAGCGGGCTGGATTGGGGATGTGCTGAACCGTCCCACCATGCTGAAGCATGGTGCTTGTCTCATGGGTGAGATTCACGGTTGTAGGTAGTTTTACTCTGAACGTGGGTACTTCTTCTCCTTAGTAAAACTACGAAGGAGAAGCTAAACTCATGTATTATTTTCTGGTTTTGGAAAAAGTTCATAAAGATAGAATTTGTCCATTTACTATATGCCATTCTGCTCTTTTTAAGAAATTATTGAAGTACTTTTATATTGTTATTCAGCCAATTAACCAGCTACGAAACTATAGTACATATTAAAATGCATTTAGATGCCTAAAAAAACATGTTACTCCAATTATTTATAATCTTTCTAAATAATATTCCAAAGGGTTAAAGATGATATAAAGCATCTGTTATTTAATAAACATATATATCTTTGTGGACAAATTGAACAGCAGAAAAAATTTATGGCAAAAACAGTAATTGAACATAAAGGGCAGATAGATTCAATTGAAGATAACAAGATTAAAGTTCATTTTTTAAACATTAGTGCATGTGCAAATTGCCATGCAAAAGGTGTTTGCACCGCTTCCGATATGGAAAAAAAAGAAGTAGAAGTTTTTGACACAAGCGGCAAATTTCGCGAAGGAGAAGAGGTAAACATACTTTTAAAGCAATCGCTTGGTTTCAGAGCATTATTATTTGGTTATGTAGTTCCTTTTTTCTTGGTGCTTATAACTTTATTTACACTGAATGAATTTGCAAAAAATGAGGTCATCATTGGAGTTGGTGCTTTGGGTATACTTGTTCCCTATTATCTCGTTCTGAATTTTTTAAAAGATCATTTTAAAAAAGCATTCACATTTACAATTGAAAAACTCGTATAAATCATAACATTATGACAACAACTATTTTATATACAATTATTTCATTAAGTGGCTTAGGGGCAATAGCTGCAATTATTTTATACATTGTGGCTCAGAAATTTAAAGTTTATGAAGACCCCCGCATTGACGACGTTGAAGATGCATTACCTGCTGCAAACTGTGGTGGGTGTGGTTATCCTGGTTGCAGGCAATTTGCAGAGGCACTAGTCAATGCTGATGACATTTCTGAACTTTATTGCCCGGTCGGAGGCAATGAAACAATGCAAAAAGTGGCAGAAATTCTTGGAAAAGAAGCAGGTGAAAAAGAACCGCTTGTAGCAGTTGTCAGATGCAACGGAACACCGGAAAACAGGCCTAAAACCAATGAATATGACAGTGCACAAACGTGCGCCATTTCATCATTGCTATATGGAGGAGAAACAAGTTGTCACTATGGTTGCCTGGGTTTTGGCGATTGTGTTGAAGCCTGCGACTTCGAGGCTATCTTTATGAATGAAGAAACCGGCCTGCCTTATGTTATAGATGATAACTGCACAGCATGTAACGCATGCGTTGAGGCTTGCCCGAATGACATTATAGAACTAAGAAAAAAGAATAAGAAGGACAGAAAAATATATGTTTCATGCGTAAATCAGGACAAAGGAGCTATAGCCCGAAAAGCATGTAAAGTTGCTTGTATTGGTTGTGGAAAATGCGTAAAAGTTTGCCCGTACGATGCAATAACAATGGAAAACAACCTGGCTTACATTGATTCACATAAATGTAAACTTTGCAGGAAATGTGTTGAAGAATGTCCGACAAGCGCAATTCTTGAAATAGGGTTTCCGCCCAAAAAGAAGAAAAAAGCTGAAAGTGAAAAAGAAAGCAAAGACGAATCATCAAAAGTTTCAAATAAAGGAAAGAATTAATATCTAACCAATATTACTAACTAAAACAGAGGAGGCAAAAGTGTTAAAAACATTTTCAAAAGGTGGTGTTCATCCGGCTGAAAACAAACTTACAGCCGATAAACCCATTGAAAAAGCGGGGCTTCCGAAACAAGTTACCATACCCATTGCACAACATATCGGAGCACCCTCCAAACCTGTTGTTAAAAAGAAAGACCAGGTTAAGGTGGGCGATGTCATAGCTAAAAGCGAAGGTTTTGTTTCTGCAAACATTCATTCATCCGTTTCAGGCACTGTAGCAAAAGTTGACAATGCACCTGATCCCTCAGGTTTCAGAAAACCCTGTGTGATCATCAATGTTGAAGGCGATGAATGGAATGAAAACATCGACACAACACCTGACCTGATAAAAGATTTTTCCCTTTCCGCACAGGAGATACGGGATAAAGTGTCAGAAGGAGGCATTGTTGGATTGGGAGGAGCTACGTTTCCGGCCCATGTAAAGATATCTGTTCCGGAAGGCAAAAAGGTAGACACCTTGATAATCAATGGAGTTGAATGTGAACCTTATTTAACTTCCGACCACAGGGTTATGTTAGAACGCGCTGAAGAAATGTTAGTCGGAATTCAACTCATAAAAAAAGCTTTAGGCGCTGAGAGGGTATTGATAGGAATAGAAAATAACAAACCCGACGCTGTGGAACACATAAAAAACCTTGTAAGTGACAAAGCAGATATTGAAGTTTATCCTTTAAAGGTAAAATATCCCCAGGGAGGTGAAAAGCAACTAATAAAGGCACTTATTAACAGAGAAGTTCCATCCGGTGGCCTCCCTCTTGATGTAGGGGTAGTAGTTCATAACGTAGGTACTTCACTTGCTGTTTATGAAGCTGTTCAGAAAAATAAACCGCTTTTAGAAAGAGTTGTCACAGTTACCGGCAAATCTCTTAAAAATCCTTCCAATTTCATGGTAAGGATCGGAACGCCCGTTAAGGATGTAATTGAAGCAGCAGGCGGTTTACCTGAAGATACAGGTAAAGTGGTAAACGGCGGGCCTATGATGGGAAAAGCTTTAAACTCACTAGATGTTCCGGTGGTTAAAGGAACTTCAGGCATTTTGGTTATACCGGAAAAGGAAGCGAAACGCGAAAAAGAGCAAAATTGTATACGATGTGCAAAATGCGTTTCAGTCTGTCCAATGGGACTTGAGCCTTTCTTACTAAAACAACTTGCTCAATTAGAGCGATTTGAGGATATGGAAAAAAATGACCTAATGGATTGCATGGAATGTGGCTCTTGTGCCTTTGAATGCCCTGCAAATCTCCCATTACTCGATTATATACGATATGGAAAAGTTAATGTAAGTCAAATAATCAGAAACAGAAAACAGAAATAATGAATAAGACACTTAAAGTATCGCATTCACCACATGTTTTTGAAGATACTAGCGTCAAGAA
>CAYFRV010000307.1:0-3352 GCA_964345495.1 uncultured Bacteroidales bacterium
TTAGAAGGATGTTTTTCTTTTTATAGGATTTTTTTATATATTGCATAAAATAATTTCTAAATTTGCAGGTAAATAGGTTTCAATTAAGAAAATTTAATAACTCTAAAAAAAATGTTATATGCTTAAAAGTGAAACAAGGAATGGGGTTGAAATATTGTCATTTGAAAATGTCAGTAAATTGAACATTCTTGTTGCTCAATCCTTAAAAGAGGAAATTGCCCAATATTTGAATTCTCCCGGAAAAAAGATAGTATTAAACTTAGAAGGTGTTGAATATGTTGATAGTTCAGGTTTCGGGGCTCTTCTTTCAATTCTGAGAAACGCAAAGAATAACGATAGCACATTCAAGATCTGTAATATTTCAGAAGATGTTATGGAATTAGTAAAACTGTTGCAATTACATAATGTTTTTGAGATTCATAACAGTGTTGATGAATGTGTCAATAGTTTCGAATAAAAAAAAAGCCGCTTCAAATCAGAAGCGGCTTTTTTTTTATAATTCTTATTCATTCCTGAATGTGATTTTTTCACCATCGTAATTAACTAAAACCGGCTTTTCTTTATTGATCTTGTTACCTAAAACAGCCTTTGATAGTTCATTCACTATAAATTTCTGAATAACCCGTTTAACAGGTCTTGCACCATAATGAGGATCATAGCCTCGATCTGCAATCCATTCAACTGCCTTGTCCGTTATGTTAACTTCAACATGTTGTTTTTCAAGCATCTTTTGTACTCGTGAAAATTGCATTCTCACAATTTCCTTAATCTGTTCTTTTGACAAGGGGTTAAACATTACAATCTCGTCAATCCGATTTAAAAACTCCGGACGTATTGTTTGCTTTAGCAATTGCATGACATCACTTTTCACCCCTTCCATTATCTCATCACTGTTATCATCATTCAGATCATCGATTTTTTGTTGAATCAAATGAGATCCTGTATTAGAAGTCATTATAATTATGGTGTTCCTGAAATCAGCCCTTCGCCCTTTGTTATCTGTTAACCTGCCATCATCCAGAACCTGAAGCAATATATTGAATACATCTGAGTGAGCTTTTTCTATTTCATCAAGTAGTATTACTGAATAGGGCTTTCTTCTTACTGCCTCTGTTAACTGGCCACCTTCATCGTATCCGACATATCCTGGCGGAGCTCCGACAAGTCTTGAAACAGTGTGTCTTTCCTGGTATTCCGACATATCGATGCGTGTCATCATATTTTCATCGTCAAACAAGAATTCAGCCAGAGCTCTTGCTAGCTCAGTTTTTCCAACACCAGTTGTGCCTAAGAATATAAATGAACCTAGCGGCCGTTGTACATCTTGCAAGCCGGCTCTACTTCTTCGTACTGCGTCTGAAACCACTTGTATTGCTTCCTCTTGTCCAACTACGCGTTTATGTAGTTGATCTTCAAGTTTTAATAGTTTTTCTCTTTCAGATTGCAGCATTTTACTAACAGGAATACCAGTCCATCTGGCAACGACTTCTGCAATGTCTTCATCATCAACTTCTTCTTTGATTAAGGCTCCTTCCTCCTGAGTTTCTGATAATTCTTTTTGGAGCTTTTCAACTTCATTTTCGGCTTCTTTTATTTTACCATATCTAAGTTCAGCCACTTTTCCGTAGTCGCCTTCCCGTTCAGCTACTTCAGCTTCATGTTTATAATGTTCTATAGCTTCTTTATTCTTTTGAATATTATCAATTATACTTCTTTCATGTTCCCATTTAGATCGTAATTGATCTCTTTCTTCTTTTAAGTTGGCAATTTGTTCATCGAGTTCTTTACTCTTTTGTTTTCCACCTTCTCTTTTAATTGCTTCCCGTTCAATTTCCAATTGCTTGATTCTTCTTTCTATATCATCGATATTTTCCGGAACAGAATTCATTTCGAGCCTTAATTTAGAAGCAGCCTCATCGATAAGGTCAATCGCTTTGTCAGGTAAATATCGGTCTGTGATATATCTTTTTGACAGTTCTACAGCGCCGATTATAGCGTTGTCTTTAATACGTACTTTATGATGCGATTCATACCGTTCTTTTATTCCACGTAAAATGGATATTGCAGTCATCTCATCAGGTTCGTCTATAATTACTTTCTGGAAGCGCCTTTCAAGAGCTTTGTCCTGTTCAATGTACTTTTGATATTCATTTAAAGTTGTAGCTCCGATGGCTCTTAATTCGCCTCGGGCTAGTGCAGGTTTGAGTATATTTGCTGCATCCATTGCACCTTCACTTTTACCTGCTCCGACTAATGTGTGAATTTCGTCGATAAACAGAATTATTTCACCTTCCGAGGAGACCACCTCTTTAACTACTGCTTTTAATCGTTCTTCAAATTCACCCTTGTACTTAGCACCAGCAATCAAAGACCCCATGTCCAGGGCAAATATCTGCCTGCTTTTTAAATTTTCCGGAACGTCTCCTCTGACAATTCTGTGTGCTATACCTTCAGCAATTGCGGTTTTTCCAACTCCTGCATCGCCAATTAAGACCGGATTGTTTTTTGTTCTTCGCGTTAAAATCTGTAATATTCGGCGAATTTCTTCATCTCTGCCTATCACAGGATCAAGTTTATTGTTTCGGGCTCTTTCGATTAAGTTTATAGCAAATCGATTGAGCGCATCGAATTGATCTTCTGCTGATTGGCTGTCTACTTTTGAACCTTTTCGTAATTCTTTTATGGCTGCATTAAGATCTTTCTCTGTGATTCCGTTGTCTTTGAGCATCTGGGAAACATCATCGCTGGCCTTTAGAAGTCCCAGTAAAATATGCTCAATAGATACAAATTTGTCACCATAGTCTTTAGAGTAGTTCATCGCCTCACGTAGTGTCTTCGAGGCCGAATTCGATAAATAAGGCTCGCCACCGGAAACTTTTGGGTATGATTGTATGATACGATCCAGAACTTCCTCCAAGTTTCCGGTATTGACATCAAGTTTTCGCAATAAATAATTGACTATCCCTTCGCCCTGACTTAATAAGGCTTTCAATAAATGGCCGTTTTCTATAGCTTGATTTTCATATCCTTCAGCTATTGAAAATGCCTTTTGTATAGTTTCTTGTGATTTTATTGTGAAATTATTTAAATTCATAGTTTTTATCCTCCTTTAAAATTCACTTTATTCTCAACAAAATACCTGCCAACATTATACAGAAGAAAAAATAAGACAAAATTTCATTACCATGCTTTATGTGTGAGACAAAATGGCAGCGTAACGTTTAAATTGTTGTATGTAAGCTGATAAATGTTTGCATCATAAAGCTGAATTCATAATAATAGTGGAGTTCAGTATATATATTGGAATAAAACTAACGGTTGGTGTTGTTCAACTAAGTTAAATCTGGTTTTT
>CAYFRV010000308.1:0-3339 GCA_964345495.1 uncultured Bacteroidales bacterium
TTAGCTGCTTCTTTTTGTTCCTTTCTAAGCGTTTGTGCAGCTTTCACCATATTCTGCAGTGCCGGCCAGGTTTCTTCGTTGCTTCTGGTCTTTAAACCACAATCCGGGTTTACCCAGAGTTGTCTGCGCGGAATTACCTTTTCGGCTTTTTCCAATAATTCCTGCATCTCTTCTGTGGTTGGAATTCTTGGTGAATGGATATCATAAACACCCGGACCGATTTCATTCGGATATTTATAGTCACCAAAAGCTTCCAACAGTTCCATCTGCGAACGTGATGTTTCAATAGTGATCACGTCGGCATCCAGGTCGGCAATATTCTGGATAATATCATTAAATTCGGAATAACACATGTGCGTGTGGATCTGCGTATCATTACTGACACCAGATGAGGCCAGTCTGAATGCATTGACTGCCCAGTTTAAATAATCTTTCCAGTTATGTTTTCTGAGTGGCAGCCCTTCTCTGAAAGCCGGTTCATCAATCTGTATTAGTTTGATGCCTTCTTTTTCAAGGTCTTCAACCTCGTCTCTAATTGCCAGCGCAATCTGATAAGCCGTTTCTTTTCTGGATTGATCATTCCGAGCAAATGACCACTGTAAAATGGTAACCGGCCCTGTTAACATGCCTTTTACAGGTTTTTCTGTAAGTGATTGTGCAAAAGCCGACCATTTAACAGTCATTGGTTTTGGACGCTCCACATCGCCAAAAATGATGGGAGGTTTTACACCACGTGAACCGTAGCTTTGTACCCAGCCATTTTTAGTAAAGGCAAAGCCTTCAAGTTGTTCGCCGAAGTATTCCACCATGTCGTTTCGTTCGAATTCTCCGTGAACCACAACGTCCAGACCGGCATCCTCCTGTTTTTGTATCACTTCACTGATTTTTTCTTTTATGGTGTTTTCGTAATCTTCATCAGAAATTTCACCTTTTTTATGCTGCCTGCGCAATTTTCTGATCTCTTTGGTTTGAGGGAACGACCCAATAGTTGTTGTTGGAAATTCCGGCAGAGAAAGATTTTTTTCCTGCTCCTTCTGTCTTTCTGCAAATGCATTTTCTCGCTTTGTCATTTCCGGAGTTACTGATTGCATCCTTTCTCTTACCTGGCTTTTGTGTATGAGTTTGGATTGCTCCCTGTCCTGAATGGCCTGTTTGTTCTCCTGCAATTTGGTTTCGGCTTCTTTTTGGGTGGCAGGATCGGCTAGTTTTGACAGCGTGGTTACCTCATCCAGCTTTTGTTTGGCAAAAGCAAGCCAGTTTTTAACCGATTGAGGCAGGTTTTCTTCATCATCCTCCAAATCTAAATCATAGGGTACATGAAGAAGCGAGCAAGAGGAAGAAAGCATGATGTTTTCTTCACCTTTGGCTTTTATTGCCTTTTGAATCTTCTCCAGGGATTTTTCAAAGTTGTTTTTCCAGATATTTCTTCCGTCAATCAACCCAAGTGAAAGACTTAATTCATCCGGCGCTTTTTCCAGAATGGTATCCAGTTGATAGGGATCTCTTACCAGATCAAGATGTAGTGCATCTATAGGCATAGTGGCTGCCAGTTCCATATTGTCATGCAATCCTTCGAAATAGGTTGCCACTAATAGCTTGAGTGAAGGGAAATGTTGGCGCAACTTTGAGTATACTTCCTGGTAGATTGTTTTATACTTATCATCCAGATCAAGTGCCAGGAAGGGTTCGTCCAGCTGTATCCATTCTGCACCCTTTTCTTCCAGGCGTTTCATAATTTCAAAATAGACCGGAATCAGCGAATCGATCAAGTCAATTCTGTTGAAACCTTTTTCCTTTTCTTTCCCTAACAAAAGGAAGCTAATGGGGCCAATCATAACCGGTTTGGGGTTTATCCCAAAACTTTTACCTTCTTCAAATTCACTGATGATCTTGTCAGAGAAGTATTCGAACGTTTGATTTTTAGTGAACTCCGGTACAATGTAATGGTAATTGGTATCAAACCATTTGGTCATTTCCATTGGAATGATATCATGATTCCCTTCCTGGTAACCCCTTGCCATAGCAAAGTATAAATCATGCTGGTTGAAGTTGCTCAAAGGCTGATACCTTTGCGGTATCGCTCCTGTGGTCAGCACCATGTCCAGAATGTGGTCATAAAACGAAAAATCATTGACCGGGATCAGATCGATACCGGCATCCTTCTGCACCCGCCAGTTGTACTGTCGTTGTTGTTTGCCGGCATCTATTAATTCGTCCAGTGTGCTTTTTCCGGCCCAGTATTTCTCACTAGCCTTTTTAATCTCTCTTTTGGCCCCAATTCTTGGATAGCCTAAAATATGTGTTTGAATCATATTGTAATAATTTTTGTTGTGTTTAACTTATGATTTTTCTGACCTTCCAGCTTTCTTCTTTATGTTTAGCTGATCTGTGAACATAAACAAGCCATTGGTGAAATTATTTATCTATTGGTCAACAGATAAATATGCAAAAAGTTTATGCTTATTTTTCTGCTACATGAATAAAGAAATCCGGATCATTCTTTTTGTAGGTTTCCTGGAAATCTCCATAAGTTTTAACATTTTGGAATCCTACTTCTTTTATTAATTTGGAAGTATATTCCTTGCGCAACGGAAACATATTAAGATGATGCACAGAGTCATCCGGGAACTTATATCGGAAGCGCACCAGGTCGTTGTCAATGGACTCAGGTGAAGCTTCTACATTATCCCCTACGTAGTAATATTTATGCTTGTTTGTATATCCTTCATCGAGCATTACATCATAATTTCTCTGGTCCAGGATCAAAACTCCATTTGATTTTAGTACAGCATAGAATTCTGCCAGTGTTTTTCTCCTGTCATTTTCATCAAACAGATGCGTGAAAGAATTGCCGAGGCAAATGATAGCATCATATTTTTCGTGAACATTTTCGGTAAGACTTCGCCAGTCTGCATGAATTGTTCTTAGCATTATTCCATGTTTTTGAGCGTTATTGAAAGCTTTTGAAAGCATGTTCATTTTGCCATCGGCGCTGTGTACGGAGAAACCAGCTTTGAGTAGCCTAACTGAGTGATAGCCGGTTCCTGTGGCCGCATCAAGTATTTTAGTTGCTTTACGGTTGGCTAATTCACGTATAAAAAAGTCGCCTTCTCCTTCAGTACGACCTTCCCAGTTTATGAGATCATCCCATTTATCAACGAAATCATCCTGGTATTGCTTTTGATAAAAACTGGAA
This sequence comes from uncultured Bacteroidales bacterium, assembly GCA_964345495.1. Lineage (GTDB taxonomy): Bacteria > Bacteroidota > Bacteroidia > Bacteroidales > UBA12077 > JAGXLC01. The sequence goes on from CAYFRV010000308.1 coordinate 3,197, forward strand.
CTTTTAACTTTGTTTGTTTGTTTCTGTTCTCTTTTTTCTTTGGTTAGAGTTTTCATAATTATTGATTTTTATGATTTGCTAAATTCTGTTGCATAGAAACAAATGAATTGGTCTTATGTTCTGTTATTTCATTTTAAATAAGC
>CAYFRV010000309.1:0-3325 GCA_964345495.1 uncultured Bacteroidales bacterium
TTTTTTGTTTGATTGGAATGGCAAGATAGGATTAGGTACTGTCAATTTGTGTCATAATAAATAAAAAATTTATTGATTTTTTTTGAGCGCATTTTAATATAAAAATCCAAAGAGCCACAAGGGCAAAGCGTTACCTGCCGGGTATTCAAGGTCGTCTTTCACTACGTAACTATTGGGGAGGCCTGCAATTTGGTTGTTGGTTTTGCTTTTTCCACCAATTTCAAAAATATACTGATCATCAACAAGAAAATCGCCTTTTTGAGGAATATTAAGCTTGTGGTTAACATGCAACTGATTGTTAAAGAAAACCTCCCTTGATGTTCCTGCTGAGGGTTTGTCCATAGTTAGTGCATGGAGAAAATTCGTATTGTTGAGAAAAACTTTTTCGGGTTTTTGCAGGGTTGCTATACTAATTCCGGCGGGATACAATAGCCATAAAAGTCTTGCCTGCTCCAGGTAATATAAATAATTGGCGATAGAATTTCTGTGTATGTTGCTTTTCTCGGACAACTTTTTCAGGTTGGGCTTGAACGGTACATTTTGTGCGATAATGTATAACAATTGCAGCATCTTTTTGGCGTTTCGTATATCAAATCCTTTGAGTTCAGCCATGTCATACTCCACGATTGTGCGTACCAGTTGTTTTACCCGTTGCTGGTAATCTTCTGTAGATTCCATGAAAAAAGGATAATATCCATATTTAAGATAATTACGAAAGTGTTCTAGGGGCTTAAAATTCTGCGGAAAATTCTTGCGTATGGATGGATTTTTGATTATTTCAACAAATTGAACAGGGGGCAAGTCCAGTACATTGGTGAATTGAAGAAATTCTCTGTAAGACAGACCATGAAGCTCATACATCAGAGCCCGCCTACTGAGATCACCTTCCTGCCTGGCAATATCAATGATGGAAGAACCGGTAAAAACAATCTGGAGTTCGGGATACCGGTCATATATATTTTTTATTTCCATGGACCAGTTCGGATATTTATGAACCTCATCCAATACCAGTACTTCCCCGCCTTGTTTGTGAAATCTTTTTGCTGTATCCACCAGGGAGTTGGTAGTAAAATAGAAATCATCCAGCGAAAAATAAGCCGCTTTATGACCTGGTAAACCTTTCTCATGGAGCCATTGTAAAAGCAAAGTGGTTTTTCCTGTGCCACGGGCTCCTTTTATGCCAATGAGCCTTGCCTCCCATTTGATCTCTCGATACAGATACCTTTTAATAGTTATTGGCACACGCTCTATAGCTGATTCTGACTGTTCTAACAATTCTTCCATGGTAAATGATTTCTGAGTTTAATAATATGCATTTTTGTATGTGCAAAAGTAATAAAAAATGCACATCTAAATGTGCAAAACAAAAATATTTAGAGAACCGAAAAACGTAGTGAATTCCCCGAAGGTAAATTTATCGTTATCGGAGACAGGAATAATTCATGAGTTATTCGGATTAGAAATTTTTTCCGTCAAATTTTTCTTTAATATATTTTTTCAGGCTTTCCGGGTAATGGATTGTGATCTCATCGATCAATCCCAGGGTGAAGCGACCAATGCCCTCCAGGCCGGCGACTTCGGATTCAAAAATATAGGAGTTATCGTTTATGCGTTGAATGTATTTTTCTGCCAGCGGGTATTCTTCTACCAGCAGGTTTTTGGCCAGCATGCTCAGGGTTAATTTAACCGGCGTTTTTTCATAACCGCTGATACGGAACACGTCCATAAAAGCTTCCTGGTGTTGGTTTTCAAAATTCCATTTTTCGGAGAGGATTTGAACCTCACCAATCCTGGATGTTTTAAAAATCTTGTTCGCTTTGGCTTCCGTGTCGTAGCACCATACGGATATGAAGTTTGTGGTCAGGCTGAAAGGCTCTACAACGCGGTCGGAAACTTTGCCGCTGTGAGAGGACTGATAATCTGTGAGCAAAACCTGCCTTTTTTCGTTTATGGCCTGGATCAATGCATGAATAACCTGTGAGTTTTCCTTTTTGATTATAGGAACAGCTACGCGGTCAAAATCATACAGGGAATATAGCTTTTTGATCAGATTGATTTTGAGTGCATTTTCCTGGTCGATGGAGTGGATGGCCTTGCTGAGAATAAAGGCTTCTTCCTTTGAAAAGTGGAGCAGCTCACTAATGTCTTTGTAGTTTGATTCTTCTTTGTTGATTGAATAATAAGTTTTGCCACCGTTATCTTTTTTGTCCACTACAAAACCGGCATTCCGAATTGTTCCAATGTACCTGTAAACAGTTCTCGGGGAGACATTTAATCTTTCAGCGATATAATCCAGGCTTCTTCCGTATTTGCAATTCAGCATCAGAAGAAGTTCAAGTGTCCGTTGTAGTTTTGGTTGCTTGCTCATGAGAGAAACATGTTTTACAGATGTTTAATGTATTTTTCTGACAAAAAAATTAATGAAACTTCATTCCCCTGTTGGGTTGAAGAGCAATTCACTAATTATTCACACTAAATTAGCTATTTTTTTTCGATGATGAAACCCGTTTTCCAGATTAATCTGTTCAGGTTTTCCTTTGAATTTTGTTGAATATTATTTAAATGCCTGCAATCTGAGTGTTCGTTTAAAAATAAGTTTTATTAGAATGAGAATTCCTTGTTTTTTCGCTTCGAATTCATATTTTTAAAGTGCTATTTACAGTTTAGAAAAGATATGATTGCTAAGAACCAGGAGAGGCGAATAGAAATTACCGCTGTCGTAATCACAGGTTTATTGAAATTTATTCTGATGGACTGGCTGGGCTTCAGACTGTTTTATGTGTTTGCAGCCTGTTTGTTCTGGTTTATTTACGTATACAGAAAACACAAGAGATATCCTGATGTGCTGAAATCCTGGGGTTTTCAAAAGGCATACATGCGCTCCTCTTTTTTGTTTTTATTCCCTGTTTCATTGGTAATAATAAGCGGAACAATCATTTACGGAGCGATGAATCAGGCAGTTTTTGTGAATTGGCATATTTTACCGGTTTTGGTGCTTTATCCAGCATGGGGTGTCATTCAGCAATTCATGATGGTAGGCCTTGTGGCAGGCAACCTGAACAAACTGACAGATGTAAGAATCACTGATTCGCAAATTATTTTGTTTACTTCATTCTTGTTTGCATTAGTGCATTTCCCAAGTATTCCGCTGGTAGGATTCACTTTCTTTTTAGAAATTATTTTTATAAAAGTGTATTTAAGATGGCCCAATCTATGGCCATTAGGATTATTTCACGGTTGGATTGGCACTTTCTTTCTTTATTTTGTACTTGAGCGGGATTTATGGGCCGAATTGTGGATGATGTTTACATAATCCAGCCTTTGT
>CAYFRV010000310.1:0-3321 GCA_964345495.1 uncultured Bacteroidales bacterium
TCTGTGAGAGGCTTGGGGTGAAATTCCCCTTGCCTACTCGACAGCTGTACGTTGTACCCAATAGCCAGTAAAGTCTAAGCACAAAATATAAACAAAATCGAAACATGGAAAAACAAGAACCTCAAAAACACAAAGAGATATCAAAGTTTCATAACGTTGATTCTATTGAGATTCAGGAGAGTCTGGATTTTGAAAAATACATTAAAATATCAAATCTCTGGGTTTCAGCAATGATTGACCAACGCGCTATGGAGGTGACTAATAAAACGCAGATAAAACCAATCCTGGAAATCCCCGAGGCATTTTCAGAAACTGACAATCCCATTGGCCAAATAATGCATGAAGCCGGCTGCAACCATGTAAATTTTACCCTGTTAGCAATAGCCCTGACTTCAAAAATATATGAAGGATACTTCGGGCCGTTAACAAACCTGATGAAGGAGCATCCACAGGTCGGAGGCATTTACATTCAAAAATTCAAAGAATTCATACCCACCTTAAGAACCGTTGCATTTTTTATAAATGGAGGTTCAGAGGAAAATAGTGCGCTGATATATGAGCAATTAAAAAACAGCCGGTTAATAAAAGAACAAATAATTGAGCTTTCTCCAACACCAGAAAGTGATAATTTTAAAAATCACACAATCAGGCTGCACGATAACTACTTTAGTTACATAGCAACCGGCAAGAAACCACGATTGGGTATTAGGCCCGATTTTCCCGCACAACAACTGGTTACACAGCGCACTTTTGATGAACTTATTCTAAAAGACACAACCAAAGACCAGCTGGAAGATTTGATTATCTATGCCAAACACCACATGGAACTGGATGCAGACCCGGATGCTGCTAAACTGATAAAACCCGGTTTTATAGGTCTCTTCTACGGCCCTCCCGGAACCGGCAAATCGCTGACAGCCTCAGTGATTGGCAATGAACTGGGGATAGACGTCTACCGCATAGACCTGAGCCGTATGGTTTCAAAATATATCGGGGAAACAGAAAAGAACCTTGAAAAAGTGTTTCAACGTTTTGACGGTAAAAACTGTATCCTGTTCTTTGATGAAGCCGATTCATTATTCGGTAAACGCAGCGAGGTAAAAGATGCCAAAGACCGATATGCCAACCAGGAAATATCCTACCTTCTCCAGAGAGTTGAAGTCTTCAGCGGATTGGTGATACTGGCAAGCAACCTGAAAGAAAACATGGACGATGCCTTCAAACGAAGGGTTCTTTCATGGACCTATTTTCCGGTACCCAATGAAGATGAGCGCCTGCAATTGTGGCGTGTTCATTTGCCCGATAGTTTTGAATATGAAAGTGATGAGATGATAACCTCTATAGCCCGGAAATATAAATTAACAGGGGCATACATTGCCAATGTAGTAAAATTATCCTGTTTAAGGGCATTGGGTAATAACAGCAGGATACTTACCGGGGAAATCATTGAGCCTTACATCACCGATATTTACAGGCGGGAAAGCGCAAATCGTCATGTGCAAAGACCTGCTATGAGGAAAAACTCAAACTCAACAAACTAATTTATGGAAAAGATATTTGCATACGGCAACCCGGAAGAGGAAGAACGAAAACGGCAACAACAATTAGAAGCCGATAAAAACATTCGTGGTTACCCGGAAGAAGACAATGCCTTTGATAAACTGTTGCCAAATTCCTCCAAAGTGGAACTTGATGTAACTGAAATTCCACTAAGTGCCGGCACGCTCAAAATTGGCGTAAAATTTGAACAGCCCCGAAAAGAAGCCAGGAAGAATGAAAAAACAAGTGTCTCACTTAAACTAAGTCAATTGGAAAGGGAAAAATTTAAGCAGAAGGCAGAAGCTGCTTTTGGGAAAGCCGAGGTTACGGCAATTCAGTTTTCTCCTGACTTAGAACTAAATGTAGGGCTTGACCTGTTTAAAGTTGATAGCGGCGGTAATTTTGATATGCTGAAAACATCAGTTACCATGCCTGTTAGGATATTGTCAAAGACACAAGCTCAAAACACCCCTTTATCGAACATTGCAGAAAAAATGTCTGACAAGGCAGAATTGTATGTGGAAATAAAACTGGAAATCGACTTAAGTCCAAAGGAAGCAGGCGCCCTGAAAGAGCTGCAACTTAAACACGCAGAAGTAGACAATGTAGGTGAAAAAGTAACAAGGCTTGACAATAAGGCCAAAGAGCTTGGGGAGAACAAATTAAAAAATCAAAGCGATTTTTATGATGCGAAACTCCAGAAAATGGGCAAAAACTCAAAGGATGAGTTAACTTCCAGGGAAATTAAAAAACTTGAAAAGCAATTCAATAAGACTTGCCGGGAGCTTCAGGATAAGCTTGTTGATGTAAAACACAAACTCAGGAAACAACAGGAGAAGCTAAAGCGTCTGAGGAAAAGTGTAACAGAGCTATCCGAACAAATAAAATCTCCTTTTTTAAAAAGACTAAACAAAAAGCTTCTAAAGAAAATCGGAACAATTCTTGCAAGAATTGCAAAGGCGTTGGATTATATTGAAATTGTCTACAGCGCCTTGAAAATACTTATTCTGCTGTGGTCAGGGGCAAAACTTAAAATATTAAAAGGCAAGAGCCTTTCTGATATCAATCTTAATGATATGTCGGAGCTTCTTATACAAACAATGCTTGATAAGTTTACGGGGAAGGAAATACCCGAGGGGGAGGAATCTACCACGGAACGCCCTGAAGCTGTTTATCCCGGAAAAGAAGGTGAAGATGAGGAAGGCGGATTAACAGAAATACAAGCAGAATACCAAAATTTTGTAAACCTGTATAGTAGAATGATTGAAGCGGGCAACAAAATAAACTCCCGGAAAAAAACTGAGGAAAACAACAAAGAAATCACGGGAAATTCGCCGGTAGGCACACAGCAAGAAGACAAAGACGGTAAAGAAGAAAAGGCTGAAGCGGGCGGACCATCTTTTGCCGGTAGAGGAAATGCAGAAGCCGAGGTAATGGAAGAAAACGATGATAAAGTTGAAGCGAGAAAAATTAAAATCACTCAAACAAAAAGGGATGAAGAGTTTGACGGGACAAAGCGTAAAATAGGGAATGAACGCATAGTGTTAAACAAAAGCTCAATAGCTCATGGAGATAAGGTTACATTTATGTTAAGATTCAGTACTTATTTTAAAGGAGAATTGTGTGATTTTACAATAGAAAAAGTTGATGCAGAAGTTGATATCACAAAACCAGAAGAAAATAAACCTCAACAGATAAACTTAATTGTTACTAAATCAATTACTTGTTATTTCAATGGCGGTAGAATATGCCTGAAAAAAGGAAGTATTATTAACTATACAA
>CAYFRV010000311.1:0-3320 GCA_964345495.1 uncultured Bacteroidales bacterium
CTATTTTTTTAATGTCAAAATTGCTGTGACCATCAGTATAATTGACTAAAATAGGTGCTAAACCGAGAAATCTTTTTTTTCTTTCGGGTATCGGGTCTGTTTTTAAGAAAAAAAACAATCCTGGTTTTATATGGTCAATCATACCCCCCGATTCACATATAAAAAGACCTTTGGGCCATTTGTTTTTCAGCCATTGAAGCAATTCGGAAATTTTTCCATCCTCTGCCTGCACATAAAAAGAATGAGCCGCCCCGGCTTGTTTCATCCTTGAGCTGTCCTTTCTGTTTAGCTTCATCTCTTCCGTAATAATTAATCCCCGTTTGTTTAACAATAGCGGATTTGTATCATCAATTAAATGAATATGAGGGGAAATTTTTAACGCAATAATATCTTCTGTTTTAGAGAGATAATTTATTATATCGCATGCGAAACTAGTTTTACCCGTGTTTCTTCCCGATCCTGATATTAAAAGCATGTTGCTCCAGACTGCTCTTTTCGCTTCCTGTTTTCCGGGAAAGAATTTTAGACCGTTATTTTTTCTTTTTCTAGGCATAGATCAATTATTTTTTTAGCAATCTGAAGGCTGTTGCTATTTGAAACATTAAAAATAAATGGATTATTAATGCCAAATTTTTCAACAACGTCATCAGCAAAATCTGTTCTTACAGTTATTATCACCGGAAGGATATTGATTTCCATGATTTCTTCAATAGCTTGAGCCCATCCTTTTCCCTTCAGTTCCAACTTACCCACTTCATCGATGACAACCACATCATGCATCAACAGGTTTGAAGAATTAAGAATTTGTTTTCCTTTCCTTAAGGTTGCGGTGTCGATTTCAAATCGGCCAATTCTATTGTTCAATGAGGCTTCACTTTTTTTGAGAAAAGGCATCCGTTTGCCTGTGGAAATATTAATTAGATCGTAGCCGGTCGTTTCACCGTTATTTGTTATTCTATCGGACAATACACCTCCTATAGCTATTCCACGGGATTGCAATAATTTCCTGAGCTTTTTTGCAGTTTGTGTTTTTCCATTGCGCTTATCTCCTGTAATTAAAATGACAGGCTTGTTTTTCCTGCTTTTTAATTCGCTAAGACGGTCTTCTGCGTGAGTGATCAATATCCTGATTACACGAACCGGCTGTCTTAAAATGCTTTTAACATCAGGTAATTTACCAATTACATAAGGAAGGGTTTCAAACGCCAGATTCAAAGCTAGCGGTAATTGTTTAAGGGCACTTTCAGCAAAAAATTGTCTGATTCGTGGGTTGTAAAGTTCTGTTCCCAAAACGGTAAATCCTGTAATAACAATGGCTGCCCTAAAATTCATTTGGAGTCCGGCGAGTAATCCCCGGGTCCAATGATGACCGTTGTTTTGGATAGCTGTAATTATAAAAGCAGAGACCATTGTTATGACAACAAAGAAAATCCAGAATTTAGGCTTTGATAATTGCCGGATTGCCCTCCGGTAGCGATGACTCCATATAAAAATCACAATAAAAGTAGCCGGCACCCAAAACCAGAAAGAACTATTGTTTAACAGGAAAAACATACCTACAAATATTGCTAAGTTTATAATAAGCCATGACAAGGAGTAGGGGAATTGATTGGCATCTTGACCAGGTTGCGTGTAATACTCTGTTTGTATTTTAGTTTCAGGCAGTTTAGGTTTGTTTATTAATTTTTGCCCTGCCATCATTCCCAATATAACAGCAACAATTGCAAAGAGGAAATAAAAACCCAATAATATAGCAATGGGAGTCCAAAACATATTGAACTGGATTTGCAGTTGCTGCTCTACAAATTCCATGAGTTGTGCATAAATGTCAACAAGACCGGCACCATAGAACAGTATAAGATTGAATATTTTTTGAATTAATATCCACGACATGGCCAGTGTTGCACCCACGATAAAACCGAAGAAATTGCGTCCCAACACTCTGGTCGACACATCGAGCAGCAGCGCTTCCATAAAAATGGCAACCATTGGTCCAAAAATAACAGCACTGGGCGACATGGTTTTCATCAATGCACATATGAGTCCCGCCCGCCAGAATAATCCACGGTTTTTCCATTTATAACTAACAGCTATTAGCAGAACAAAAGCAATTGTTGTGAGAATGTTCCCTTTAAAAGGAACATGCAAATTGTGCAGGAAGCTACCCAGTATTATTTCAGAAGCCGCCCATGTTGCCCCCAAAATGGATGCTTTCAGCCAGGTATCGTTAAGTGATGCAATATTATTCATGTTTGTATTTAAAAATAAAAAACCTCTTCTCATCTAGAAAAGAGGTGGATTTGATTTTTACATATTAAACAACCTATCGTAAAAGAACACTTACATCCTTTTCGAGGTTATCTAAATAACTTTAAAAAATACCACTCCTTTCCAATTCATCACGCCTGTTCAAACGTGAATCGGGAGGACAGCAGGTTTCCCTTTTGTCCCATTGGTTTTGTTCCCCTGGCTTTATAAGCTTTAGGGAACAAAACTCGGAGATTTATAATATGTTATTTAATTTACTAGCTATACCTTTTCAAGCTTTACCTTAGTATCGTAAAACGAAACACTACCGCCAACGGGGTCAATCATACAAGTGTTGTTGCGCAGGGATGAATCCGTCCACATAGCAGCATTGGCATGCACTCCCTGAGCTCTTCTTGAATCACCTTTAATGGTTTCACCGTTAATTTCCACATCGACGGCCCCGTAGGCCCAATGTCCAAATCCGAGAACAAAGGATATAACACCAGGTCTCATCGTTTCTGATGGAACAATTTTTCCGACCATTTCTTTGTTTTTCCCGTTCTTTAAGTCCCAAACCCCGCGGGTGTTGGTAGCGCTTATCACCTTCACCTGGTCATCTTTTTCAAGTTGAAGTTTTTTGGCGTCATCAGGGTTAATAATTATCCCGTTTTCCGGTAAAAGAGAGAGCAGCCAGTACGAGGAAACGGTTCTTGATTTTGTCTGGTTAATGGTACGGTGGGTAATCAATGAAAACTCATACCCGTCAGACAGCTTTGAAATGTCTTCCTGTGCATAATTGGTCACGGGCACATATTTGGCAATTCCAGGGTAGTTTTCGCCGGTTGCCGAATATTTCAAACTTGCCGTTTTTTCCTGGTAGAGTTGCAGCATACCCCTAAACGGATGTGCAAGCTGTTTGCCTTTAAATGATTTGGCATGTTCCTCATAGCGTCCGCCCCTGTTGAGGAGATAAACCGTTTTTGGCCAGTTTTTTCGCCCTGCCAGGTTTTTCCAGCGTTCTTCATCAAAGACCGATTTATCCAAGTGTTTTCTGGCTTTGGAAAATATTT
>CAYFRV010000312.1:0-3319 GCA_964345495.1 uncultured Bacteroidales bacterium
TGGCTCCAAATCAGGATTTGACCGCATGGAAGACTGTTTCGAAGACCTTACTGAACATATTCACGCAGTGGAAACCGGACTTTCAACAGATCCACCGCTTAACTGGATGTGTAGCTTTCTGGATAAATACACCCTGCTTTCCAATTCTGATGCGCATTCGCCTGAGAAACTCGGACGGAACGCAAATCTGTTCAAATCCGGGTTGAATTACGATTCAATGATAGAAGCAATGAAAACAGGCGACCCGGAAAAATTCGGCGGCACTATTGACATGTATCCCCAGGAAGGCAAATACCATTACGACGGGCACAGAAAGTGCCAGGTTCGCTGGAGCCCTGTGGAAACGCTCAAACATCGTGGAATTTGTCCTGTTTGCGGCAAAAAGGTTACCGTAGGCGTAACAAACCGTATTGTCAAGCTCTCTGACCGTGAAGACATCACTCAAAAAGAAAACCGCCTGCCTTATTATTCCCTCATTCCGTTAAAAGAAATGCTCTCCGAAATTGAAGGCGTAGGTGAAAAGTCGAAAAAGATCTCAAACAAATATTCCACCCTAATTGAAAAAGCAGGTTCTGAATTTAACTTGCTTCACTTTATGTCGCTTAACCAGGTTAAAAATATAGCAGGAGAAGTGTTGGCTGAAGGCATTCGAAGAATGAGAAACAATGAAGTCATAATTAAAGAAGGATATGACGGAGAATATGGAGAGATAAAAGTTTTCCAGCCGGACGAAGTTAAATATTTGTCCACCCAGGAATCGCTCTTCAATGTAGCAGACCAGTTCAAACCTACAGAAAAACGAAAGCTGATAAATTTTGACCTTGCCGAATATCAAAAGCTCGAAGAATTATACAATACAGGAGAGCAAGCTGCAGAACCCGAAACGGAATATGCCGCAGAAACTGCAGGTTCCTTAAAAGGCATGAACACCGAGCAGGTTAAAGCCATTCAACATGCAGAAGGCCCGGCTATAGTTATGGCAGGCCCGGGGACCGGAAAAACTAAGGTACTGACGAACCGCATTGCCTGGCTTATAAATAAAAATAATATAAACCCGGAACATATTCTTGCCATAACATTTACAAATAAAGCCGCCGAAGAAATGCAATCGCGCTGCAACTCGCTTCTCAATAGAAACACATCACAAAACCAACCGTCGATTTCCACTTTTCATGCACTCGGCTATTCTATTCTTAAAGATTATGCTGAAAAAACAGGCAGAAAAGGACAGTTTACCATAGCAGACGAAGAGACTAAACGTGAGATTATTAAAGAACTGTTCAGTTGCAGCCAGCAAGAAGCAAAACAGAAAGCAGAAGCAATCACTCATATAAAGCAACAAAACATTCAGCCAGAAGAAGCCAATGCAGCATTTTTCAGGGAATATGAAAAGATGCTGGCAAGCTATAATCTTTTTGACCTTGAAGATCTCATATATCAGGTTGTGCAACTTGCCGGTCAAAATGCAGATATCCGGGAAAATCTTCGAAAAAACTATCAATGGATACTTGTAGATGAATTTCAGGACATCAACCCCATTCAGTATGATTTCCTCAAATTATTGTGCCACAAAGCCGACTCCAATATTTTCGTGATTGGCGACCCCAACCAGGCGATTTATGGTTTCAGAGGTTCAAGCATCAAATTCATAAGCCGTTTTATTGAAGATTACAAGAACACCAAAATATTTAAGCTAAAAACCAGCTACCGCTGCACAAATAATATTCTGAAAGCTTCTGGTGATCTACTGCAGGAAGATAGCCTTACGGGGCTCAATGAAGGAGTACGTATAAAAATAGCCCCGCAACAAACAGAGAAGAGTGAAGCGGAACATATTGCCCGAACCATAGAACAACTCAGTGGCGGCCTGCGGTTTTTCAGCATGGATAGCCAGGTGACTCAGGGAGAAAAAGATATAGAAATAGACAGCCTCTCGGATTTTGCCATATTATGCCGCACGAAAGCACAAATGAAACCCATTGAAAAGGCATTAAACGATCATACAATCCCGTATCAGAAAATATCAGATGATGTATTTTTCCAAAACCCATTGGTAAAGACAGTCCGGGATATCCTTAATTACCATCAACAGCCGGAAAACACACATCTTCAAAAGCGTGTAAAACTTCACGGAATTAACGTAACTAAGATCAATGCTGTAATAGAAAGCCTGCAAAACTATAAAAAAACTGCTGACAAGGTTCAGTTTATTGTGGAGCATTTGATTCAGGAAAAAAACAGAGATGAAGAGGTTTTAAAACGGCTTTTAGATCTCAGCAGGCAATTTAATGACCGTCCTTCTGAATTTCTGAAATACTTGTCACTGGGAAGTGCCACAGACATCTACCAAAAGGAAACCGAAAAAGTCACGCTTATGACATTGCATGCCTCCAAAGGCCTTGAATTTCAATGTGTTTTTATTGCCGGTTGTGAAAAAGGATTGATTCCCTACGAAATGTTCCAGAATCAGGAGGTCGACAAAGAAGAAGAAAAACGATTGTTGTATGTAGGAATGACAAGGGCAAAATCTTACCTCTACCTCACACACGCAAAAAAGCGATTCTTAATGGGCCAGGAAAAACAAATGCAAAGAAGCCCATTTCTGAATCGAATTGAAAAAGAATTGACAGAAATCGAGAAAAACGTCTATAAAAAGAAACAAAAAGACGATTCTCAGTTAAAATTATTTTAAAAACAACAATTGTGTGAGTTACCTTACACTTTTATCAATTGAACTTTAGGTTCCGTAAAAATATTTATTACAAATGCAGAAACTTTCATAAATTTGAACAAGAATAACCATAAAATGATGAAAATTTTAATTGTCGACGATTCCACAGCAAACAATATCTTGTTGGAAAACCTTTTTGAGAGTTATGGCTACGAGAGCTATTCAGTATTGGAAAGCGATTCAGTCCTTGATGCTATTCATACTTATAAACCGGATATTATTTTATTAGATATAATGATGCCGGGCTTAACGGGCTTCGATATCCTTAAATTAATGAAAAGACATTCCATAAACATCCCTGCAATTATCCTTACTGCCTATAAGAATAATGACTATGAAAAGCAAGCAAAAGAATTGGGCGCCGTTGAATATTTCTCTAAGCCATTCAACCAGAAAGAATTAATAAAAACGATTAAAGAAGTAACTGCCAAATAAGCAATTTACAAGGGCACATTTAGAAGCAGAGGTAAATTTTAAAATTCGCATTAGTTTTTTAATAAGTAGTAGGCTGTTGGCTTTTAGCTATTGGCACAAAGAAACAGTAACCGTTGAAACAGATAAACTCCTGAGCAACTAAATTTAAGAGAG
>CAYFRV010000313.1:0-3311 GCA_964345495.1 uncultured Bacteroidales bacterium
TCGCTGGCAACCAAAGGGAAAGGCGCAATAGGAACAACCTAGAGGCTGAATACCGATGCACTGTATCAGGGACGGACAAACCCGTAGTAGCAATGATATTCCTGTAACGGGAATGGAGCAAAGGGGTTTGGTTATACAGTTTCAAAACATTTAACAACTCATTTAGAGGATGAATTTATGGAATGAAACAAAATCAGTACCGATAACACGGGAAATGGTATGGCAAGCCTACTTGAAGGTAAAGAAAGGAGGCAAAAGTGCAGGGGTGGACAAGGTGAGCATGGAAGAATTCGATGCGAACCGCTCGAAATACCTGTACAAGCTCTGGAACAGGATGGCATCAGGGAGTTATTTCCCCCCACCAGTCAAAGAAGCAGAGATACCTAAGAAAGACGGAAAAGTTCGCAAATTAGGTATTCCCACAATCAGTGACAGGGTAGGGCAGATGGTGGTTAAAGAATACCTTGAGCCAAGGTTTGAAAAGATATTCAGTCAACACTCCTATGGCTACCGACCCAAGAAAAATGCACATCAAGCATTGAGTGAGGTCAGGAAGAACTGTTGGAGAACAGACTGGGTAATAGACCTTGATATCAAAGGGTACTTTGACAACATAGGCCATGAAAAGCTGAAGCTAGCTCTTGAGAAACACGTGCCAGAAAAATGGGTCTGGCTTTCCCTTACAAGATGGCTGAACATGCCAGTTCTTACTAAATCAGGGAAGCTTGTTGAAAATCAGGGGAAGGGCACGCCGCAGGGTGGGGTTATCAGCCCGCTGTTGGCAAACCTTTTCTTGCATTATGCTTTTGACAAATGGTTGGAGACAATGCACAAGACAGTGAAGTTCGTCAGATATGCCGATGATGTAATTATTCACTGTAACAGCAAAAGCCATGCAGAGAGCGTTTTGAAGGACATACAAGTCAGGATGTTCGAATGCAAGCTGGAATTACACCCTGACAAGACAAAGTTGGTTTATTGCCGGGACTATCGTAGAAAAGGAAAACATCCTGTTGTCAAATTTGACTTTCTGGGTTACTCTTTTCAGCCCCGTACCAATAAATCAAAACGCACAGGCAAGTTATTTCTTGGGTATGACTGTGCCATAAGCATAAGCTCCAGAAAGAAAATCGCGGACAAGATAGGAGAAATGGATTTTTTTAGCCTGAGCTTTAAAAGCATAGTAGGCATAGCCCAAAAGCTTAACCCATATATTCGGGGCTGGGTAAACTACTATGGAAAATTCAGGGGATACGAATTAACCAAGGTATTCTATTTGTTACGATGCAGACTTGTGCGCTGGGCAAGGAATCGGTATAAACGCTACAGGACGAGTTTAACCAGGGCATGTAGATGGTTGGATAGAGTAAGGAAACAATATCCCTCTTTATTTTATCATTGGCAACTTGGTTTTTCTCATTAATGCGTTTAGATTTGTATAACAAGAGCCGTATGACGGGAGACTGTCACGTACGGTTCTGTGAGAGGCTTGGGGTGAAATTCCCCTTGCCTACTCGACAACTGTTCGTTAAGGGCAAGCAAAAAGCAACCATCGTAACATGATAAACATCTATAGTCAATATTATAAAAATAAAAAACATGAAAACGTCAATATTTAAAAGATTTAACGGCTTGATAAGTTTTCTCATATCCATCTTAGGATTTGGAGCAGCATGTAGTTTGAGTAGTTGTGAGTATGGTACTCCTGCCGTAGAATATGGAACACCATATGCTACATTTAAAGTAAACGGAAATGTTAAGTCTGAGATAACTTCTAATTCGGTTCCCAACATAAGAGTAGTAATGGGATATGACACAACCTTTACTGATGAATCAGGCAATTATCAATTATCAAATACAGAATTTCCTGAAGACCAGACTTTCTTAATGGAATTTAAAGACATAGATGGAGAAACAAATGGAGAGTATCAACCGCTTGACACAATTGTTGAATTTATAGACCCTGAATTTTCGGGAGGAACTGGCGGTTGGGATAGTGGAGAAACAGAAAAAGAAGTAAACGTAAAACTTAAAGACAAAGAATGACCGTTAAGAAAATCTCCCTTAAAAAGAAACTTGCACTTAAGCTGTATAATAAGTATCGTGTGAATGAAAAAAAGATTCATCAACTAAATTATATTTTTTGGGAGTGTACATTAAGGTGCAATTTAAATTGCATTCATTGCGGTAGCGACTGTATGAAAGATTCGTCAATCAATGATATGCTAAAAGAGGATTTTTTTAAAGCTTTAGATGAAATAACACCTGATATTATACCAAATAAAACAATGATTGTTTTAACTGGTGGAGAGCCTATTTTGCGCAAGGATATTTCTGAAATTGGGAAAGAACTTTATAAAAGAGGATTTCCTTGGGGAGTCGTATCCAATGGAATGGGTATGCAAGCACCAATGATAAAGAGTCTTCTTGATTCTGGAATTAGAGCAATAACAATAAGTCTTGACGGTTTAGAGGGTTCTCATAACTGGCTTCGTGGAAATAAAAATAGTTTCAAAAATGCAGCAAATGCAATAGCCATTTTAAGTAAAACAGAAGGATTACGATACGATGTCGTAACATGTGCAAATCAAAAGAATATAAATGAACTTCCTGAACTTTACGATTTTTTATTAAAGTTAGGGTTAAAGGAATGGAGAATCTTTACAATATTCCCAATTGGTAGAGCAAAAGAGAATGAATTACTTCAATTAGAACCAAATGAGTTTAAAGGGTTATTTGATTTCATTGAAAAAGTCCGTAAAGAAGGAAAAATAAAATTAAACTACGGCTGTGAAGGATTTTTAGGGGATTACGAAGGTCGAGTTCGAGACAACTTCTTCTTCTGCCGAGCAGGTATTAATGTTGCTTCTATACTTGTAGATGGTTCTATTTCTGCTTGCCCAAATTTACGGGACAATTTTATACAAGGAAACATATACAAAGATAATTTTAAAGATGTCTGGCAAAATAAATACTCAATGTATCGTGATAGAAGTTGGACAAAAAAAGGAATCTGTAGCGATTGCGAATTTTTTAATTACTGTGAAGGGAATGGAATGCACTTGAGAGATGAAAAAACTGGAGAACTTTTATTTTGTCATTTAAAACGAATTGAAGAAGGTGAAAAATTGCCAGCCCATAACAATGTATAAAAATAATAGCCGAGATAGCATTAAATTCAAGGGTTGTAGCCCGCTTCAACTTTCTTGTAACATGACAGGAAAGTGCCACGCAGTCGGCTACTATTCTTATACTTACCGTTGGGGACGCAATGGTTATTCGGAAAATAAAATGCAAGATTGTTTCTGTAT
>CAYFRV010000314.1:0-3310 GCA_964345495.1 uncultured Bacteroidales bacterium
TTGTGGAAATCTCTTCCAGCGGCTCCGATAATGATTACATTTCTTTTTGCCATAATTCGTAACTTTTATTTAAGGTTTGATACTAAATTATTTATTTATGTGAGACAAAAATATATTATATAATGGAAAATTTTACTAATTTATTTCGCTTTATATATTTCGTCTTCTTCTAAACAACTACAAGACAAACTCCTGACAAACAAGGCTTAAAAAAGATAACTGTCTTATTTTCAATAAATGTTAAAAAACATACAACTCGTTTAAGCTATTCATCTGTAAAGTTTAGTGCAGATGCAACAATTCATATTAGAACAAATACAGTTTAAAATATGTTAACCCTTAAAGTAATTTTTTTCGGAGATAAATATAATTGATGAATTATTCAGGTTAAATTATACTATCAGCATAATAGAGAAAAGGTATCAGAGTTTTTAACATAAGTTATGAATCATTTAGCTCACATATTTCTTTCAGGGGATGATGAATATATAAAAATCGGGAATTTCATCGGTGACTATATTAAAGGAAAGAAATATAGAAAGTACGATCCCCAAATTCAAACAGGGATTATAATGCACCGGAACATTGACGATTTTACTGACAAAAATCCCATCCCTAAAAAAGTAAAACATCTGTTCTCTCCTTATTTCCATAAATATGCAGGTATAGTTATAGATTTATTCTATGACCACTTTCTGGCTGTTAACTGGGATAAATTTTCAGGACAGCCTTTAAAGGATTTCGTACAGGAGTTTTATGATATACTGGAAAGAAATAATGAACTATTACCGGATCAGGTACAGAGTTTTCTTCCCAGAATGATAGAGCAAAACCGGCTATACACCTATAAAAATTTACAAGGAATGGAACAAGCACTAAAGGTTATGTCCAGACGTACAAGCCTTCCGGATAATACATCAAAAGCAATAAAAACTTTATCTGAAAACTATTTAACCATAAACAATAATTTTTTAGAATTTTTTCCGACTATTATCGACTTTATAAAAAACAAATATTCTGTTGATATTCAAAGGAAAATAAGTTAACATAAAGAAATGAACTTTTATTTAAAATCAATTTTTTGTTATTTTGTGCTTCCAAAATTGGAAAGGTTATGAGTAGAAATATGAATGTTGAAAATGTGAAGATAAACCCAAGAGCCCAATACTTAGTGCATAAAATTTTATCCGAAAATCCAGGTATCAGAGATATATTTGAAGCATCTGAAAGTGTCAATGAAGTTTATGCAAGTCTAAGAAAATGGGTTCTGGACGAATTAGAGGAAAACTCAAACGCTTTGCAATACTATTCAGAGAATGTAACCGGCAGAGATATTTTCCTTAAACTCAACTATAAAGATTTTGCAGCCATACGGATTTTAGACTTCATAGACCACGAAGGAATGGAATATGAGGACCCGAATAAGCGGGGGAACGTATTTTACAATAGTCCTTTCAGACTTCTCTGGCTGGCTGTGAAATTTGGCAAAGGTGGTGCAAAACCAGACTTCTTTGAAGATTTATTAAACCTCTTCAGGCAATTCAACGGAAAACTAACCAGAGCATTACCGGATAAAGAGAAAATCAAAGAATGGATGGACAGGCACCCTTCAGGGCTGAATCCGGAAATCGTTGAAATCAGAAAAGAAAATAAAGAACGTATCATAAATGCCCTTATCAGAAAAATTGACGAGGGCGAATATACAAGTTCAGTATTCAAATTTGAACCCAATGATTCAGAGGAGAAGAAGAAGAAAAAAATGCATGAATGGTGGAATTCCAAGCTGTTTCATTTAAAATTCGCTGTCCGTGATCCCGATACCCTTAATGAACTATTGGACTATTCGCTTTCTGAAGAAACAATGGAAATTCTTTATGAAGCAAAAGAAGCAGGAATTCCATTTTTTGTAAATCCATACTATCTATCACTCCTGCATACTAAAAAAACAGGAGATTACATCGGGGCAGATCAACCCATTAGAGATTACATGCTTTACAGCAAAGAGTTGGTGGATGAATTCGGACATATTAGTGCATGGGAGAAAGAAGACATTGTTGAACCCGGAAAACCTAATGCTGCTGGATGGCTGTTACCAGAAGGTGGAAATGTACACAGGCGCTACCCCACGGTAGCTATACTGATACCCGACTCCATGGGTCGTGCATGCGGAGGATTATGTGCATCCTGCCAACGAATGCATGATTTTCAAAGCGGAAACCTGAACTTTAATCTGGAAAAACTCAAACCCCATGAAAAATGGCCTGAGAAGCTAAAAAAAATCATGGAATACTTCCGCAATGATTCTCAAATCAGGGATATATTAATAACCGGCGGAGATGCTTTGATGAGCTCGGATAAATCGCTGCAACGAATATTAGATGCAGTATATGAAATGGCTGCCGGGAAAAAAGAAGACAACAAAAACCGCCCCGATGGTGAAAAATACGCAGAGATGCTACGCGTTCGTTTAGGAACACGTTTGCCTATATATTTGCCACAACGTATTAATGATGACCTTGTGGATATTTTAGCTAAATTCAAAAAGAAGGCATCTAAAGTCGGAATAAAACAATTTGTCATCCAAACGCATTATGAATCTGCGATGGAGATTACTCCGGAATCAAAAGAAGCGGTTAAAAAACTGATTTCGGCAGGCTGGATAATTACAAACCAACAAGTATTTACAGCTTCTGCATCGAGGAGGGGACATACAGCCAAACTGCGTAAAACCCTTAATGAAATCGGCGTTTTACCTTACTATACCTTCAGCGCAAAAGGCTTTATGGAGAACTATCATAACTTTGCCACTAATGCTCGCTCCATACAGGAACAAATTGAAGAAAAGCGTTTTGGTATGATCTCAAAAGATTACTTTGATAGAATCGGCGCCTTCCCGGATGATCCTAAAAATATGGTAAAAAACATTCAGGAAATCCTCAAAGCTGAAGATATGCTGTTCCTCGGTACAGACCGTAATGTCCTAAACATGCCGGGAGTAGGCAAAAGTTTGACATTCAGAACAATAGGCCTGACACCTGATGGAAGACGCATTTTAAAATTTGATCATGATGCTACCCGAAGACACAGTCCGGTTATTGATAAGATGGGGAAAATCGTTATCGTAGAATCCAAATCAATTTCAAGCTATCTGAAACAAATTGAAGAAATAGGAGAAGATCCGAACGAATATAATACAGTATGGGGTTATTCAATGGGTGAAACAGAGGAAAGAATGACGATTTACAAGTATCCCGATTATGATTTCAACACAACAGATGAATTAACAAATTTTCAGATGATTGAAACAGAG
>CAYFRV010000315.1:0-3284 GCA_964345495.1 uncultured Bacteroidales bacterium
AGCAATCGCTGAAGCAACAGCACCTGTGCCGCAAGCCAGTGTTTCATTTTCAACGCCTCTTTCATAAGTGCGGATAGATATTTCATCTTCTTTTATAATTTGAACAAAATCGACATTTGTCCCTTGTTTCGAAACAGATGCATCATATCTTATTCTTTTTCCATCTTCCTGCACTTTGGTGTTATTTATATCATCAACAAACATAACATAATGAGGTGAGCCTGTATCCAAAAAATAATGTTCCCCGACTTTTTTCACCTCCTCCACATCATTCATTTTTAAAGCAACTATATCATTATCCAATATTTTTGCTGAATGATGTCCATCGGAAGCAACAAACTCAGTTTCATTCGAAATCAGTCCTTTTTTCCATGCAAAAGAAACGATACACCGTCCACCATTCCCACACATAGTCGCCTCGTAACCATCCGAATTAAAATAGCGCATGGAAAAGTCAGCTTCCCGGGAATTTTCCAGGAGGATCAATCCATCTGCACCTATGCCAAATCGTCGGTCACATAATTGCTGAACCAATTGGGGTTCAGGGTTTATAAAGACTTCACGGTTATCAACCAGAATAAAATCATTTCCCGCTCCATGGTATTTATAAAACTGAACTTGCATATAACGTGGTGTTAAATTTTGTTAAAGATGTGCGATTAATTGCCTTCAGGCATATATTTTGTTAATTTTAGAAAAACAATTAACCATAAAAATACAACAATTATGAAAATCAAAAAGTATTTGGTAAATATTCTTATAACGGTATTAACCGCCGTAATTACTGTTGCTATTTACAATGGTATATCAAACAATAACAACGAGGAAGGAATCAGATATTCCACATCAATTGAAAGCGATACCAATGGCATTCATTACGCCAATCTGCCGGCAGATTTTAAAGCTGAAAACTTTGACTTTACATTAGCTGCAGAAAATTCAGTTCCGGCAGCAGTGCACGTAAAATCAAAGTTCGTGCGCGAGCGCAGTCAATTTGACAATCCATTGTTTGAGTATTTCTTTGGCGACCGGTATCAACAGCCGCAAAAGAGAGAGCAAGTTGGTTACGGTTCCGGCGTTATTATTTCTTCTGATGGATACATTGTCACAAATCATCATGTTATACAAAAATCAGACGAATTAGAGGTTATAATGAATAGTGGAGAGACTTACAAAGCGGAAATTGTAGGCACAGACCCGGCCACAGATATTGCACTTTTAAAGGTAGATGGAAAAAACCTGCCAAGTCTTAAATTTGGTAGTTCAAAGGATTTGAAATTAGGCGAATGGGTGTTAGCTGTCGGCAACCCTTTTAACATCGGGACAACTGTTACTGCAGGAATCGTTAGCGCTAAAGGACGTAACATTGGTATAATGAACCGCCAGGAAAACCGGCTGGCTATTGAATCGTTTATTCAAACTGATGCAGCGGTAAATAAAGGAAACAGTGGCGGAGCTTTAGTTAATATAGAAGGAGAATTGATTGGAATTAATTCGGCTATTGCTTCTCCTACCGGCTCCTATTCAGGTTACGCTTTTGCCGTTCCTTCGGAAATTGCGAAAAAAGTGGTAGAAGATATCATGAAATACGGCGAAGTTCAAAGGGCAGTTCTGGGTGTAACAATAAGAGACGTTACATCGGAATTGAAGAAAGAATACGACCTTGATGTCGATGATTACAATGGAGTTTATATTGCAGGTGTTGCAAGAGACGGTGCAGCCAATAAAGCCGGAATAAAACCAGGCGATGTAATACTTAAAGTTGAAGGCGAAACAGTAAAAGACGTAGCTGCCTTGCAGAGCGAAATAAACAGCTACAGGCCAGGGGATGAAATATCTGTAACAGTAAAAAGAGACGGTAAAAAGAAACAATTTGATGTTACTTTACGTAACAGACAAGGTAGTACAGATATCATTACAGGAACTCAGGTGTTAGAAGAACTTGGAGCTGAATTTGAAAAACTGAATGACAATGAAAAAGACAGATTAGGAATAAGTCACGGAGTAAAAGTAGTTCGGTTAAAAGATGGCGCATTTAAAGAAGCAGGAATAAAAGAGGGTTTCGTAATAACCTTCATTGAAGGAAAAAAGATTAGAAGCGCTCAGGAGGTAAAAGAAATATTTTCACAAGCACCTGAAGGTGCAAGGGTTGAAGTAGAAGGGCTATATCCTGGAGGGAACATGATCTATGTGTACCAGGTAAAACCTAAATAAAAAATTAAATAATATGATAAAATAATTCACAAACCGGGCTTTTAACTATAAAATTGCCCGGTTTTTTCTATCATAGAAAAAATATATCTTCGTTTTAACAAAAAATGATTAAATTTATAATCATTTGAAAAAAACCCTAAGCCAATGAGACAACTAAAAATTACAAAATCCATTACCAACAGAGAAAGCGCCTCAGTCGACAAGTATTTGCAGGAAATTGGCAAAGAAAACTTGTTGACAGCTGATGACGAAGTTAAGTTAGCTCAGCGTATAAGAGCCGGCGACCGTGCCGCCTTAGAAAAATTAACACGAGCTAATCTTCGCTTTGTTGTTTCAGTGGCAAAACAATATCAAAATCAGGGTTTAAGTCTGCCCGATTTAATAAATGAAGGAAATTTGGGACTTATAAAAGCTGCTAAAAAATTTGATGAAACCAAAGGCTTTAAATTCATAAGTTATGCAGTCTGGTGGATAAGACAATCGATTTTGCAAGCTCTTGCTGAGCAATCCAGAATTGTTCGGTTGCCTTTAAACCAAATTGGTTCGATAAACAAAATTAATAAGGCTCAGCATCGCTTTGAGCAGGAGAACGAAAGAGCTCCTTCTAATGATGAAATCGCAGACACAGTAGAGTTGCCTCCGGAAAAAATTTCTGAGGCCATGAAAATAAACGGAAAACACATATCAATGGAAGCACCTTTTTCCGAAACTGAAGACAACTGCTTAATTGACGTAATGCCAAATGAAAACGCACCGGGTGCTGATTACACATTACTCAGTGAATCACTTACAAGCGAGGTAGAAAGAGCTCTGTCAACTTTAACTGATAGAGAAAGGAAAATAATTAAATACTTCTTCGGAATTGGAGTTCAGGATTTAACCCTGGAGGAAATCGGAAATAAAATGGGCTTAACTCGCGAGAGAGTCCGACAGATTAAAGAAAAAGCGATTCGAAGACTGCGACATCGAGCACGTAGTAGATTATTAAAAGACTACCTCGGGTAAACCGGTAAATTAGCAATTGATTAAACATATTTTTTTTAGGCCCTGATGAAGTTTTAGGACGGATT
>CAYFRV010000316.1:0-3265 GCA_964345495.1 uncultured Bacteroidales bacterium
AATCTATAATTAAATTAACTAACCCATAAAATCAATTTACTATGAAACGAAAACTTATGTTTGTTCCTTTATTAGTAATAATATTAGCGCTGACAAACTCTTTTTCTTATGGAGAAGACTATTTTGTCCGCTATCCGAATTTAAACTCTGATGGAACAAAAATCACATTTAGCTACCAGGGAGATATTTGGGTAAAATCCTTAACTGATGAAGGAGCTGCCCAGCGATTGACAATTCACGAAGGATACGAAATGGCTCCTGTCTGGAGTCCGGATGACAAAAACATTGCTTTTATCAGTGACAGATACGGCAATAATGATTTGTTCACAATGGAAGCATCAGGCAGTAACCCAAAAAGGCTGACCCATCATTCGGGTTCTGATAACTTAAGCGACTGGAAATCAAACAATGAACTTATATTCACGACCAGTCGCAGCTTTGTACAAGTAGAAAGACAAGATGCTATTTACCAGGTTTCCACAGAAGGAGAAACCCCTCATCGCATAATGAAGTCTGTTGGCCTTATGCCTAAAATTTCGCCAAATAAACGTTTTATCGCTTTTGTAAAAGGAGGTTGCAGGATTGAACGTGAAGCATACAAAGGCCCGGCAAATAAAGATATTTGGATATACGATACAAAAGAAGATAAATATATTCAAATAACCGACTATGAAGGCAATGATTTCCTGCCAAACTGGACTGATAACAACGAATTATATTTCATAAGCTCAAGAACAGGTCGGTACAACATACATAAAGTTGGTATAGACAACGAAGGAAATGCAGAAGGTTCCCCGGAAGAAATCACAAATTACAAAGATGATGGTATTCGATACTTTGACATTAGCGATGATGGCAGTGTTTTAACATTTGAAAAAGGTATTGACATTTTTGTGCGTAAAGCAGAAGAAAACAAAGCAAAGAAACTAGCCTTCAATCTGACCAAAGACAATCGTTTCGTACCGGTTAAACATAAAACCTATTCAAATCAGATCAAAGATTATGAATTATCACCAGATGGAAAATATACAGCTTTTGTAGTGCGCGGAGAACTTTTCCTGATTAACAACAAGAAGAAAAAAACCCGAACAGTCCGTCTTACTGATCATCCCTTCAGAGACAATGACATTGACTGGGCGAATGATTCTACTATCGTTTTTGTTTCTGATCGCGATGGACAAAAAGAAATTTACATGCTTAAATCCACAGATGAAGATGAAAAATCCCTTTATGAGAGCTTGAAACTCACATCAATCCGTGTTACAAATACTGAACAATCTGAGCAATCACTAAATATATCGCCCGATGGTTCAAAAATAGCTTTCGTAAGGGATCGTGGAAAACTTATTGTTGCGGATATCAACACGGAGAAAGAAACAATCGAAAATGAAAAAACGCTTCTGGACGATTGGGCAACACCAAGAGGTATCAAGTGGAGTCCCGACAGCAAATGGTTGGCATATTCTCTTGAAGACCTGTATTTCAATTCTGAAATATACATTCATCCGGCCGATGACAGCCAGGAACCTGTAAATGTAAGCATGCATCCAAAGGGTGATCATAGTCCTTACTGGAGCCCGGATGGAAAGAAACTTGGCTTTATTTCCGAGCGTAACAATAACGACTCCGACCTTTGGTTTGCATGGCTACAGAAAGAAGATTGGCAAAAAACCCATGAAGACTGGGAAGAAATGGAGGAAGATGAGGAAGAAAAGGAGGAAAATGGCGATAAAAAAGAAGATGAGGTTCCGGATGTACAAATTGATCTTGAAAACATCCATGAACGTCTTGCGCAAGTGACTGCTTTACCAGGAAATGAAAGCAACATTTTAATATCCAAAGACGGGAAAACGTTTTATTTTGTTGCTTACAGAGATAGCAGACAAACTTATAATGCAGAAGAAGATCTTTACAGCATCAAATGGGACGGAAAAGATATGACCAGATTGACGGAAAACAATCAAAGGCCCTATGCGCTGCAAATGGATTATAAATCGGGAAATATCTTTATGCTAAAAAGCGGGGGCTCACTAGCTAAACTAAACACAAAAGACCCCAAATTAAAGCCGGTTTCTGTAAAAGCTGAGATGACTATCAACTATCCGGAAGAGTTTGAACAAATTTTCGAAGAAGGCTGGAGCATCATTAAAGAAAATTTCTACGACCCAAATCATCATGGCGTAGATTGGAAACAACTCAAGAAAAAATACAAGGATTACGCTATGAAAGCATCTACAAAGCGTGATTTCAGAGACATGTTCAATCTGATGCTTGGACAGATAAACGCCAGCCACATGGGATTATACGGAGATGACATGGCAGAAACCGAAGACGAAGAAACAGGTCTGCTGGGAATTGAAGTAATTCCTCACAAAGATGGTGCAGAGATAAAACATATTGTCCCCAACACCCCGGCTGACAAAACCTTTAGCAAATTAAAAGAAGGCGAAATCATAACCAATATAAACGGAAATGAACTGACAAAATCGTCAAACTTTTATGCGTACCTGACTAATAAAGCAGGAGAAGAAATCTATCTCGAAGTAATAGACAAAAACGGTGAACGCAGAAAAGTAACTATAAGACCTACAGAAAGCACCCGGCAAAAGAAATACAAAGAATGGGTAGAGGAAAGAAAAAAGCTGACAGAAAAATATAGTAACGGTAAATTAGGCTATATCCACATCCAGGGAATGAACTGGACCAGTTTTGAGAGATTCGAAAGAGAATTAACTGCAAGTGGTTATGGTAAAGAAGGCATTGTTATAGATGTAAGATTCAATGGTGGCGGATGGACTACAGATTATTTGATGTCTGTTCTTAACGTTCGCCAACATGCCTACACAGTGCCACGCGGTGCCACGGATAACCTGGAAGAAAATCATGAAAAATTCAGCGAATACTACCCCTATTCTGAAAGGCTGCCGCTTTCTGCATGGACCAAACCTTCCATTGCCATGTGCAATGAAGCAAGTTATTCAAATGCCGAAATATTTTCTCATGCCTATAAAACCCTTGATTTAGGCAAACTTGTAGGGAAGCCAACTTTCGGGGCTGTAATTTCCACTGGCGGAACAGGGTTAATCGACAATTCATATATCAGAATTCCGTTCCGTGGATGGTATGTAAAAGAAACAAAGAAAAACATGGAACACGGTCCCGCTATACCGGATATAATCGTTGACAATGAACCCGACAGCAAAGCGAAGAACGAAGATCCACAACTCCGGAAAGCTGTAAATGAGCTCTTAGAGCAAATAGAAGA
>CAYFRV010000317.1:0-3258 GCA_964345495.1 uncultured Bacteroidales bacterium
TTAATGACTGTATTGACTGTATTAGGATTTTTTGCAAAACTTTAGTTTCTTATATATGTTCTTTACGATAGACTTTTGTTTTAGACTAAAAATTAATTTGATTCCTTCTATTTTTTTCTTCAAAATTTTCCGGCTTGTTATATATTTACTGTTTTTTTCAGAGAAGATCAAATTATGAATACAGAGTTTGTTATTGGCATAGTAGAAGATAATTTACTGGGATATGTGCTAAAACCTTTTTTGGTAAATAAATTGGAAAACAAAGGATTTTACCCGATTGAGGCACAACTCAGCGAATTAAATTTTGAAAGCTATGAAAAAGAATTAAATTCTACGCAGCAGCGGATTTTTCATATATCACAGGAATACAGTGAAAAGAATCTGACTAAGATATTCAGTAAAAAGAGAAATCAGACCACCAAGGATTTTTTTGCGAAATTAACAAGGGATTTTGCACAGGAGAAGATCAGACCGTTTATTGAAAGACGCCATGCTAAGATTATTGATGAACTGAGGAATTCGCAAATAGAGCTCTATTTTAAAGATAAACACAAGTTTATTAACAGGAGTAATTTTGTTTATGTTCTCAGAGATTCAGCTCAGACGGTTTTTAATATCGTAAAAGAAGAAGACAAAACAAGATATTACCTTTCTATAAATCAAAACGGGGAGGCTATTTACCTGAAGGATAAATCTTACTACATCCTTTCTTCGGAGCCCTGCCGCATTATCGTGGAGGACCATTTGTATTCTTTCGATGATATAAATGCCGGTAAACTTAAACCCTTTTTTGAAAAGGAAGATATTATTGTGCCTGGGAGATCAGAAGAAAAGTGGTATAACAGTTTTGCCCTGCCGAATATTAAAAAATACCAGGTGAATGCTGAAGGGTTTGATATTGAGACCATCAATCCGGAAAAAAAAGCTGTGCTTTCCCTTGAATACGATTTAAACTATCAGCCGGCCTTTGTTTTGCGTTTTTATTACGGAACTGATGTGTTTTTTGCAAACACCGGCCAACCGGTTAAAGTTCATCTGGATAAGAAGAATGGACAATATAAGTTTTCGAAGATAGAACGAAGCACCGAATGGGAAAAACAAAAGGTTCAGGTGCTTAAAGAGACGGGGCTGGTCAATTATCTGAATAGTTATTTTACATTCAGTGATTTAGACACAGACAAAAAGGATAAAAAAGCGCTTTTATATGATTTTTTAAGAAAAACAAAACGCATAGTTGATAAACTGGAACAAGAAGATATTCAACTTGATCAGTTAAATTTTGAAAAAGATTATACATTCCTGGAGCCTGAGGTAGAAGCCACAATTGGAGAGGACTATGATTGGTTTGATATAAAAGCAAAAGTGAAAATCGGAGATTACTCTTTTCCTTTTATCAAATTAAAGCGATATATCCTTGAAGGTATAAGAGAGGTTCAGCTACCCGATGGAAGTTATGCAGTTTTACCCGAAGAGTGGTTTTCTAAATATGCTGACCTTTTTAAGTTTGGGGAGGTGAATGATGAACAGCTTAAACTCAAAAAGCATCATTTTAAAATTCTTGAAAAAAGCCTGGAGCGACTGAATACAAATTACCTGGAACGTTTACAGCAATTTTTCTCTGATTTTCAGGAAGAAAATGTTGAAGCGCCGGAAGAAACTGCTTCTGTACTCAGGACTTATCAGGCAGAAGGGTACAAATGGATGAGTAAGTTGCACAAATACAACTTCGGGGGGTGCCTTGCCGATGATATGGGCCTTGGCAAAACGCTGCAAACACTCACACTGTTAATGGAGATTAAGAACAATGCCGGGGAACAGAAATTAGTTCACCAGAAAGCACAAAAAGTCCGTCAGATGAATCTTTTTGAACAGACAGAATTTGCTCTGTCAAAAGAAACAGAAACTAAAAGTGTTACGCCCACTCATTTGATTGTTATGCCCACTTCACTTGTACATAACTGGGAGAATGAGATCCGTACGTTTACTCCACAATTTTCTGTTTATAAGTACATCGGAATGAATCGAACTAAGAAAATGGATGAACTGTACGATTATGACATCATTCTGACCAGTTACGGAATTGTTAGAAATGATTTTGAAAAACTAAGCAGTTTGGAGTTTTATTACATCATACTTGACGAAAGCCAGCACATAAAAAATCCATTTTCAAAGACATATAAAGCCGTAAATGAGCTCATAGGTAAAAACAGGCTTGTGCTTACAGGTACTCCCATTGAGAATTCACTGTCAGATTTGTGGGCTCAGTTCAATTTTCTAAATAAAGGGCTTTTAGGAAATTACAATTTTTTCAGAAATGAATTCCTTTATCCTATTGAGAAATACAAAGACGACCGGAAAAAAGTAAAGCTGCAGACAATTATTAATCCTTTCCTGTTGAGAAGAACAAAATACCAGGTTGCAAGGGAATTACCGGAGAAAACGGAGCAGATTATCTATTGCGAAATGACCGAGGATCAAAAAACTCATTATGAAGAAGAAAAGTCTAAAATACGAAACAGCATCATTGATAATTTAGAGCAAGAGGCCCCGGAAAACCCAACAATGAAGATACTGGAAGGGTTAAGTGTACTGCGCCAGACTGCGAATCACCCGGTAATGGTTGATGAATCTTATAAAGGCGATTCGGGAAAATTTGATGAAGTATTGGAGTATATACACAGTATCATCTCCGAAGAGCATAAAGTATTGGTTTTTTCATCATACAAAAAGCACCTGAGGTTGCTAAGCGATTACTTTAAAAGCGAAAACCGGAATTTTTCCTTATTAACCGGAGAGACCCGCGACAGAGAGAAAGTTATAAATGAGTTCCAGAACAATGAGGAGAACCGGATTTTTCTTATTCAGATTAAAGCCGGAGGAGTTGGGTTAAATTTAACAGCGGCTGACTATGTTTTGATTCTGGATCCCTGGTGGAACCCCGCAGTGGAAGATCAGGCAGTAAATCGCTCCCATAGAATCGGACAGGATAAAAATGTAATGGTGTATCGTTTTATCAGTGTAGGAACGGTGGAAGAGAAGATACAGAAATTACAGGGCAAAAAAGCCCGGCTGGCGGAAACTTTTGTAACCCCGAGCGAAGGCATTAAGAATTTATCAAAACAGCAAATTCTGGAACTTTTTAGTTGATTTTTATTCTGTTGTCATTCAGTTGTTTCGGGTTTCGTGTTTCACATTATTTGACACACATTGCAAATTTTCGTAAGGTTCTGCAATCTTCTTGCTGAAAACGAAACCCGG
>CAYFRV010000318.1:0-3255 GCA_964345495.1 uncultured Bacteroidales bacterium
TTCAATTTTTTTAGTATATTGTAAATGAAAGAATTGAATGAATAGTTTTTTATGATCTCGCAGAAAAAAGAAATAGAAAAATTACAAGAATACAAAAGGGCTTTTGAAGAACAGAAACTTGAACTTACAAAAAGTATCCGTTACGCTCAAAATATTCAAAAAGCCATTTTCCCGCCGGAAGATCAGTTTAAAAGCATCTTCAAACACAGTTTCGTGCTATTCAAACCCAAAGAATTAGTCAGCGGAGATTTCTATTGGATTCGCCAGATTAATGATAAAATTGTTGTTGCTGCCGGAGATTGTACCGGACATGGTGTCCCCGGTGCTTTTATGAGCATACTGGGAATTATTTTTCTCAATGAAATCACCAATTATGAACCACTCATGCCTTCACATAAAATATTAAACAGCCTCAGGGAACGGATCATGAAAACCCTCAATCAAACCGGAAAAGAGTCGGAACAAAAAGACGGAATGGACATTGCTCTTTTCGTATATGATAAAAATCAACAAACCTTAGACTTCTCGGGGGCTAACAATACAATGTATCATTATCGTGAACAAAAATTATCAGAGATCAAAGGAAACAGAATGCCCATTGGGGTAAATGGTGTAACCGAAGAATCGTTTCAAAGACAAACCTTAAACATTCAGAATGGCGATCAGATATACATATTTACGGATGGGTTTGTGGATCAATTTGGTGGAAAAAATTCAGAAAAATTCAAATACAAACGTTTCAGAAAAATACTATCTGAAATTCAAACGTATGATTTTTCAAAGCAACACAACATTCTGGAACAGACATTTTATGACTGGAAAGGAAATAACGAACAGGTGGATGATGTGCTTCTTATTGGCGTTGGATTTCATGATATATAAAAAATTCAGAATTACTATTATGTACTAAAAAATATAAACTATGAAGCTTTCCTCTTTTTACATAAAAAACTTCCGTTCGCTAATCGACTCAGGTTGGAAAAACCTTGCAAACGATAACATAACTGTACTTATCGGGCAGAATGAATCCGGTAAAACAACTGTTCTGGAAGCTTTACACAGCTTCTATACCGGGCAGATAAATGAAGACGTATTACGCAGTGATATGTCCATGCCTGAAATTTCATGCAAATTTCAACTGAATGGAGAAAATATCGGCAAAATGATCCAATTGGAAAAACTTCCTGAAAAAATACAGGATACGTTTAAAAATTTCCAAACCATCAATTTATCACGAATATGGGACGATTTGTATACAAACCGTATTATCGTAGACGAACCGGTCATTAACGATTACTTTGAGCAGCATAATCAGACAAAAGCTGAGCAATTAAAAAAGACGCAGGAAGCATTGAAAAAATTAACTACCGATTTTGAAACCACGAAAGATCGGTACAATAAATTGATTGTAAGGAAAAATGAAATTGAAGGCAAGCTGAATGAGTTGGAAAATTCGATAAATTCGAAAAAAAAGCAATTAAACAAAGCCAAAAAAGAAAACAGAAAACAACAGTACAATACCGAATTGAAAGAATTTGAGGATCAATTCAGTCAAATCAAAGAAGAACATAAAAAACTTTCAAAAGAATACGATGATTTGACCAATAAATTGAGGATTGAAGAAAATGTATATCAAATATCCACAAACGCGGAACAAATACTGAAGGCGTACAACAATTTAACGAAAGAAGCAGAAACGATTTACGAAGAACTACGTGAAGCTGAATCGGCTTTAGGAATCATAACCAGTGAAAAAGAACGCAAAGCAACTTTTATTAAGCTGGATGATTTGAAAAACAGGTATCTGGAAACAACCAGAAAAATCAAAGAGAAGAACAAAGAATATGAGTATTGGTTAATGGTTGCGGAAAAGGTTATGAATGGCGAAAACCAGGAAAAAGCAGAAAATGAAATCAAAAAATACCAGAAGTTGCAGGAGCAATACTACACTCCTGAAGAGCTGGGAGCTATCTTCTTCAAAAAAATCCCTGAATTTGAATTCTTCCATGACTTCAGCAGCTTGTTGCCCGACAAGATAGACCTGGAAGATATTATTCTTAAACGTGAAAATGTAAAAGGATACAAAGCAGTACAGAATTATCTGAAGATAGCAAACTTAAAACCTGAATTCTTTGACCAGAAAAACAGCCGGATATTAAAACAAAAAATTGAGAAGCTGAATCATGAAATTACGGTTGATTTTCATGAGTATTGGAGGCAAAGCGTAGGAAAAAATAATAAAATAAATATCTCATTCGAACTCGAACATTACGACCATAACACACCCGAAAAAATCGGCAAACCATATATTGAATTCTGGATAAAAGACAAGGACGAAAGGTTATATCCTAAACAACGGAGCAAGGGAGTACGCTGGTTTTTATCATTCTATCTTGAACTAAAGGCTTATGCCATGGAAAACAATTATAACCGGGTGCTGCTTATTGATGAACCCGCCATGAGTCTTCACGCCCGTGCACAAGAGGATGTTTTAAAAGTATTTGAAGACATAAAAGAGCAACTTCAGATTATCTACACAACGCATTCACCTCACCTTATAAACGAAAATAAGTTGTATCGCGTACTGGCCATTCAGCGGGCAGAAGAAACCGATTACAGCGAATCGGTGATCCATGATCCGGGCTCTTTAAAAACCGCCTCATCTGATACTTTATCCCCCATTTACGTATTAATGGGAAGTCAACTCAATGCGCAGGAATTCATTCACAAGAGCAACAACATCATTTTGGAAGATCTTCCTACCTTCTTCTATTTTAAGGCGATATCAAAAATAGCAGGTCTCAAAAAGAACCTTCATTTTATTCCGGCTACTGAAACCAAGGATGTACCAACCATGGCAAATCTCCTTTTGGGGTGGAAACTGGGTTTTGCTTTGGTTCTGGGTAATACAGAAGAAAGCAAAAAGGTGTATGAATATTTCAAAGACAATCTTTTTCAAAACAATGAAGAAGAAACCCGCGAAAATATTCTGTTAATGCCTTCCGAAAGTAAACGCATAGAAGATATCTTTTCGACACTGGATTTCAAAAAATACATTCTAAATCAGAGAAAAGGCATCACAGAAGCTAATTCAAATTATATAGAACACAACAATCTTTCCAGACCAATGCTGGCTTCAGATTTTCTTTCCAGGGTTCAGAACGAAAAACTAACACTGGACGATTTCGATGAGGAAACAAACGAAAATATAAAAAAACTGATAAACGGATTGTTTGATATATTGAAAACTAAAAC
>CAYFRV010000319.1:0-3231 GCA_964345495.1 uncultured Bacteroidales bacterium
TAACAATGTAACAATTTTTTAAACATCTGGTAGATTAAAAATATAATGTTTTTATCTTTACATTTAAGTATAAAGTTGAATATAAAATCTGAGCATAAACCTAAAATAAAGCTCAGGAAAATCAAGGAGGAGAATGGGTATTATTTCAGGTTTGTCAAAAAAGGCCGGGCGCATCTGCTCAATGAATCAGAAAAAATATAAAGAGTTACGGGAAGCGCATCGAAGATTAAAGACATCTTATAATCAAGTGCATAAAGAATATAGAACTCTCTTTAACAATACTGATAATGGATGTGTAATCTTAGAAGCTAAAAATAACGGGAAAAATTTTATCATCAAAGATTTCAATAAAATTGCAGAGCAAATTGAAAAAATAAAAAAAAGTGATGTTATTGGGCGTCAATTCTCCCACTTCTTCACAAAAGCAAGTGAAACCGGTCTTTTAGATGCTTTTCAGCGTGTCTATAAAACAGGCGAGAGTGAAATTATTCCCATAAAAATTGAGGAAAACGGTAAGATCAAACATTATCACAAAAATACGATTATCCGTTTACCCAATGGCAACCTAATGGTATTGTATAATGAAACCAAAGAACTGGAAAAATCAAAAGAGGCCTTAGAAAAAAGCAGAGAACGCTTAAAATTGGCTCTGGAAAGCACTCAAATAGGACTATGGGATCACAATTTAAAAACCGGAAAAGTATACAGAAGCAAAGAGTGGGCTGAGATGCTCGGATTCACGAAACAAGAAATAGATCAATACTCAGATGCATGGAAGGAGTTGATACATCCGGATGATCTGCCCCATGTTGAAAAAGAGGCTGAAAATCATGAAAGCAGACAAAAAAATACGTTTCACGTTGAACACCGGCTCAGAACAAAACAAGGAAATTATAAATGGATCCTGAATTGGGGTAAAATTATAGAATATGATAAAGATGGAAAACCTTCAAGGGCTGTCGGGACGCATTTGGACATCGATGAACGTAAAAAAACAGAAGAAAAACTTGCTGAGTTAAACGCTACCAAAGACAGGCTTTTTTCAATAATAGGCCATGATTTGAAAAATCCACTTTCAGATATTTTGGGCTTTTCAAAACTGTTGAATAAGAATTTCAATAATTACTCTCCCGACAAATCTCTACGCTTCATTAATTTAATTAATCAGTCAGCTACCACAATGAACGAATTGCTTGATAAGCTACTGAAATGGTCAAGGCTACAAAGAGAGGAAGTCCATTTTAATCCCGAAAAAATAAATTTAACTCAGCTTTTTGATAGTTTGATTAGTCAATTTCAATCCCAGGCCAGGATAAAAGACATAAAACTTAAACATAATTTAAAAGAACCAATATATGTATATGCTGACTCTAATATGATCGAAACAGTAGTAAGAAACCTGATTTCAAATGCTGTAAAATATACCAATAACAGTGGCGAAATCTCAATTTACACTCAAAATACTTCAGAAAAGACAACTGTTTGCGTTGCAGATTCAGGTATTGGAGTTGATCAGGATAAAATGAATAAATTACTTCAAAAAAAGAAGCAAAAAATTGCTCTGGATACCAAAGACAAAAAATCCACAGGCCTGGGATTAATTCTTTGCAAAGAAATTATTGACTTACACGAAGAAAAAATCTGGGTAGAAAGCGAACCCGAAAAAGGAAGTATCTTTAAGTTTACACTTCCAAAAAGTGATGGATGATAGATGGTAGATAGTGGATGGTAGATTTTAGATATTTGATGGTAAATAGTCGATCGAGACAAATATTGTTCTATTGTTCCATTGTTCCATTGTTAAATTAATTAGGCTAAGGCTGAGGCGGGAGTTGAAGTCTCTGCCGACATCCAACATCCAATATCTACCATCTACCATCTACTATCTAAAATCTAACATCTAACACCCGGTCTTCAATTGGAGTGGATAATACCACAGAAGTGGTTGGCACTCCATATTCAATAAGCGTATTTATTAACTTTTCCAATTCTTCTGTTTCCTTTAGGATAACTTTCATAATCAGATTATCACCGCCTGTTACCCGGTTACATTCAACCACTTCAGGCATATTCCTTAGTTTGTTAATAAAAGCTTTTATGTTTCCCGGATTCATTTTAAAATTAATGATTACCGTAAGCGTGAAGCCTAATTTTGAAAGGTTCAGTTTTGCTCTGTAACCTTCAATAACTCCATTTTCTTCTAATTTATGTACCCGTTCTTTTACAGCCGGTCCGGATAATCCAATTTGACTTCCCAGTTCTGTATAAGAAATGCGGGCATTTTGCTGTATCTCCATTAAAATCTTTTGGTCAAAGCTATCCATAAATAAATATTTAAAGTTAAATCATAAAATTATTCCATTTTTTAAACTACACAAAGAAATTTACATTAAAAATTAAAGTTAAAATATCAATAAAGTGAAATAATTTTGTAAACAAAAAGGAAATTATAGATGGGAATAGTACACTTGACAGTTATAGGTATAGGGATCGGACTTGGTTTTTATGTGCAAACCGTAGCGGGTTTTGCTGCGGGACTTTTTGCTATTCCAATATTGATTAGTGTGCTCCCTATGCAGGAAGCAATAGCATTAATGTCAATTTTCCTGCTCATCTTTAGTGTAATTCTTGTTTATAAGAACCGGAAAAAAATTGAACAGAAAACTGTACTTGAACTTTCCATCGGAGTAATAATCGGATTAAGCTTCGGAACATTAATTTTAAAAACCGGCAATCCTATTTTTCTCAAAAGATTACTCGGAGTTTTTACTATTCTTTTTGTTGCATATAACTTTTTGAGCAGAAAAAAACTAAAAATCCCCGGTAAGCTAGGGATATTGTTTGGACTGGCCGGAGGCTTTTTTTCGGGCATGTTTTCAGCCGGTGGGCCTACTTATGTGATGTATGTTTATAATCGCATCGATTCTGCAAGTATATTCAGGGCCACAATCATTGGGATTCTGGCTGTCACAAATACCCTCAGAGTTCCTATGCTGGTGGTATCTGAGATTTTAACGCCTGATACCCTTTTAATTGCATTGTATATGCTTCCGGTTTTCATAATTGCGCTTCTGTTGGGAAACAAAACCTATCATAAAATCAATGAAGGAAAATTTAAGACCATACTAATGATTTTATTAGGAATTTCGGGCATTTCCCTGCTCATACGCTGACTTTTATAATTTCCTGATTCGCCATCTAAAAATAAAAGCAGCCCAAAAGCAGGGTATG
>CAYFRV010000320.1:0-3205 GCA_964345495.1 uncultured Bacteroidales bacterium
CACATACCTATTCCGGCAACTTTTATAATTATTCAACAAGCGGACAGGAAAGCGGAACGGGAGCGAGCAAAAAACTTAATTCCGGTATGCAGACATTAAGTACCTTTACCGATGCCGGCTGGGATTTTATGGGTGAAACAACCAACGGCGAAAATGACTATTGGGGTATTAATGAAAATGAAAATAACGGCTATCCATTTTTTGCATGGCAAGGCTATAAAATGCAAACTGACGTGAATGAATGGCCAACCTTTTCGGTTCTTGAATGTGGAGAAAGTTTAAGCGATGTGGAATTAACAGGCGGCAATGCTTCAACCACCGGTACTTTTAGGTTTGCCAATCCTGATTCAATTCCGACTCTGGATATTTCAGAACAGGAATTACAATTTATCCCGGCTGATACTGGAACTTATGAAACTGTTTCATCCATGCAGCAAGTAAATGTAGAAGACACGCAGGCACCCGTTCCGGAACTGAGCGAATTGCCGGATATTACGGCAGATTGTGAAATAACAGAACTCGTACCTCCAACAGCAACCGATAGTTGTGTAGGAGAAATTGAAGGTACGCATGACGCTGATTTACCAATTTTAACCCAGGGAACTCATACGGTTACATGGACGTATGAAGATTCAGCCGGAAACACTTCAAATCAAACGCAAGAATTGATAATTGAAGATGTTACATTGCCTTCAATAACTTGCCCCGGAGATCAAAGCATTGACCTTGATGGCGGTCAGACAAAATATATAGTAGATGGGAACGAGTTTGACCCTACAGCCGGTGATAATTGCGAATTGGCAGGCATAGTGAACGATTATAACAATTCCGAAACTTTGGCCGGAGCCGAAATTACGCAAGGAACCACAACCGTAACATGGACAGCAACTGATGTTGCAGGGAATACCAAAAACTGTAGTTTTGATGTTACAGTAGATACACAAACCGGCTTACAAAAACCAAAAAATAACGGTATTTCAGTTTACCCGAATCCAACCAGCGGAAACCTTTATCTTGAATTTGACCATCTGAATATTCAAAAAATAATTGTTAGCGATGTTAGTGGTAAAAAGGTACAGGAGTTCAATCATTCAGGCTCAGAAGAATTGAAGAATCTAACCATCGATTTGTCAACAAAACCAGCCGGGGTTTATTTTTTAAAAATTACCCACAAATCGGGCAACTACATAAATAAAATTATTAAAAAATAAATAAAATACAACCGTCCGGAAATCTTTGCCGGGCGGTTGTTATTTATGAAACCTCCTCTATAAAATGTAGACAAAAGGCGATGAATAAAGCATGCTATGTCCAATTGCAGAAGGATTCCATGGGTTTTAAACTCATAAAATGTCTAAACTGAGTTAATAAAATTAATGAAAATCAACTGTCAATAATTTTTTTTCCAAAGGGAAAAAATAAAAACATTTACTCCCGGAAAAATATTTTCCCTAATTTTGCCGGCAGCAATATTTTTTACTTCATTGACTTTTTTAAATCAAAATGAAATATCCATGAAAAGCAAAAGGGTAAAGCTCTTTTTATGCGATTAATTACATTTTCATTCTACAAACAGAGACAATTAAAATACAATGGAACATTCATCCGGCCCAGTTAAAGAAAAATTTAATACAAAAGAAATTTCACGTAGTAAGACCGAACAGTCAAGAGACAACGGAGATTATCAAAAATATGTAAATGTATCCAGAGCTTGGATCAACAATTTAATTCAACACAGAATAGATGAATTAAAAAACAACACAGTGGATAGAGCCTCCTTGCATATACCCAAAACAGTTTTTGAGCAGAAAAATCCGCTAAATAACATTATAGATGACATTAATGGTGATGTGGCAGATTTCACCCTGCTATCGCTTGCGCTTTGCTCTAAGATATATGAAAAACACCTGCAGCCGCTTATGACAATCCAGAAGAATTACCCTGAAATTGGAGGTGTCATACGGAGAATCAATCATGAATTCGTACCTACGGTACAAACAGCCGCTTTTTTGATCAATGGAAATGACGACGATACTTTTCCGGACAGCTACAATAGAATAGTTCACAGCCGTCTTATTCAGGAAGAAATCATTGAGTTGATCAACACAGACCAACAGGCTGATGTGAAGAATGCAATCATCCGTCTCAATGACAAATATCTGCAATACCTCACTCATGGTAAATCCCCTGACCTTGTTTTAACCCCGGATTTTCCGGCACAGCTACTAAAAACTTCCAAAACCTTTGACGATTTAATTCTGAAAGATACCACAAGGCAGCAATTAGAGGATGTAATCCTATTTGCCCGTCATCAAAAAGATTTGTTTCAGGATAACCACTTGTCCAATAAACTTTCCCCGGGTTTTATCAGCTTATTCTGGGGGCCGCCGGGAACAGGAAAGTCTCTGACAGTTTCCGTGACAGGCAACGAATTGGGTTTAGAAGCCTACCGGATTGATCTTTCCCGGGTAGTCTCCAAATACATAGGCGAGACAGAAAAAAATCTGGAAAAGGTATTTCAGCGGTTTGACGGCAAAAACTGCATACTCTTTTTTGACGAGGCCGATGCCCTGTTTGGGAAACGAAGCGACGTTAAAGAAGCCAAAGACCGTTATGCCAACCAGGAAATCTCTTATTTGCTGCAGCGGATAGAGACGTTCGGAGGACTGGTAATCCTTGCATCCAACCTGAAAGAAAACATGGATGAAGCTTTCAAACGACGAGTGCTCTCCTGGGTTCACTTTCCACGTCCCACGGCAGAAGAACGCTACAAGCTCTGGCAAATCCATTTACCGGAAAGCTTCAGCTACGCAAGCGGAGAACTCTTATCGTGGCTTGCAGCAACCTATGAACTCACAGGCTCACATATTTCCAATGTTGTGAAACTATCCTGCCTCCGCGCGCTAGGAAATAACACCCGCGAACTCACCAAAGAGATCATTGAGCCCTACATCCTTGACATCTATAAGCGGGAAGGGCTGCGCAAAAATCCTCAGCGAATGAATGTAACTAAAAAACGATAACCATGTACAAAACGCATACCTACAAAGACCCCGATCAGCAACCAACCCTTTACGAAGAGCTGGAAGAAAACGAAGTCTTCACCCCCGGCTACGATGAAGGCGTATACAAACAAATTACCCCTTACAGGATGACTGATGATGATGAGCAGGCTGAATTTGAAAACCGGGATTCCGGCGTGAAT
>CAYFRV010000321.1:0-3202 GCA_964345495.1 uncultured Bacteroidales bacterium
TCCAGCGCAATTTTAATCCGGCTCAACGCTTCTTTTAATTCATCGTCAGAAGCTGCATAGGAAATTCTTATATTTTCAGCAGAACCAAACGCACTTCCGGGTACAAGAGCCACGTTGGCTTCATCCAACAGATAGAAACAAAGATCCTGATCGTTTTCTATGGTTACATCGCCATTAGATTTTCCAAAATAATAAGAAATGTTCGGGAACAAATAGAAAGCACCATTAGGTGTATATTTTTTCATGCCCTTAATCTGTTCCAAACCTTCCAGAACGAGGTTCCTTCTACGGATAAACGCTTCATTCATCTTTTGTGTGAAATCATTATCAGTGGTAATTGCGGTAAGAGATGCTCTCTGAGCTATTGAACAAGCACCTGAGGTAACCTGTCCCTGTAATTTAGCACATGCTGTGGCGATCTCTTTGGAAGCTGCCATATAGCCAATTCTCCAGCCTGTCATCGCATATCCTTTTGAAACGCCGTTTATAATTATAGTTTTATCTTTTATAATATCAAATTGCGCAATAGATTCATGTTTCCCTACAAAATTAATGTATTCGTAAATTTCATCAGAAATAACATAAATATCATTTTCGGCAGCAGCAATAATCTCGGCAATCTCCTGAAGTTCTTCCCTGCTATAGATACTACCGGTTGGATTTGAAGGGGAGCATAACATGATGGCCTTAGTTCGTTGAGTTATCGCTTTTTTCAATTGTTCAGGAGTAATCTTAAAATTATTATCGATGCTTGTAGGCACAATCACATTCTCGCCCTCAGCAAGTTTAACTTGTTCAACATAGCTGACCCAATACGGAGCCGGCACAATAACCTCATCTCCTTTATTAATAATACTCAATAATGCATTGGCAAGAGAATGTTTCGCTCCTGCGGAAACAACAATCTGATCAAATGAATAATCGAGTTGATTTTCCCGCTTCAGTTTATTTGCAATAGCTTCCCGCAAATCACGATAACCAGGCACCGGGGTGTAGGAGGTGTAATTATCATTGATTGCCTGAATTCCTGCTTGTTTAATGTGTTCGGGTGTGTTGAAATCGGGTTGTCCGACGCTTAAATTAATAATATCTTTTCCTTCTGCTTTTAGCTCCGCACTTCTCTGTGACATAGCAATAGTCTGCGATTCAGACAACATTTGGATGCGTTGTGAAATTGGGTTCTTCATAATTTATATAATTCGTTTATTAAAAAATTACAATTTTCATTATTTCAATCCTTAATATAAATGTCAAATTTAGAATTTTTCTAATTTAAATCGTTTAAAAAGAATATTCTAAAAAACATAATTTTATTACATTTGACTATTAATATCATTTAAACCAGATAAATTGCAAATTTTCACCTAAATAAACTTACAAAAAATACATAATAATGAACATCCTTCTCGAAATATTAAAATATATATTACCCGCTCTGATCGTTTTTTTTACAGCTTATTTCACAATACGAATGCTAATAAAAAACGACCAAAAACGGCGCGATTATGAAATTATGCTGAAAAATAAAAATGTGATCACCCCGATTCAGCTGCAGGCCTATGAACGATTGACATTATTTTTAGAAAGAATATCACCCGATACTTTAGCTATGAGACTTAACAGTGAAAAACTCAACGTTAAGCAATTGCAAAATGAAATGCTAAAAACTATACGTGCCGAGTTTGATCACAATTTGTCGCAACAGGTATACATTTCGTCTAAAGCATGGGAAACGGTAAAAAATGCAAAAGAAAGAACCATTAAATTAATCAACACAACAGCACTTTCTTTAAAGGCAGATGCCCCGGCGATACATCTGAGCAAGGCTATACTGGAAAAGGTAGCAGAGCAAGAGACTAACGCAACAAAAGTAGCAATCGAATATCTTAAAAAAGAAGTAAGAAACTATTTTTAAAATTTTAATCTCTTATGATACAACAAAAAGAAATCACTTTACCTTCATATAGCAGAGGATATCATATAATTACTTCAGAAATAAAGAAAAACCTGAAAGAACTTCCTGAAAACGGACTGCTGCATATATTCATCAAACATACATCTGCTGGTTTATCAATCAATGAAAATGCAGATCCTTCCGTTACGGTGGATTTTGAAACATTTATGAAACAACTGGTTCCTGAAGACAGTTCGCTGTACACTCATACAATGGAAGGAACAGATGATATGCCGGCCCATATCAAATCCTCCTTATTCGGGTTTTCATTAACCATTCCGATCACTGATCACAAACTAAACATGGGAACATGGCAGGGAATTTACCTGTGTGAATTCCGGAACAGAAGCCATAACAGGAAAATTGTCCTGACAGTATATTCTTAAATTGATTTAACCCTTATATTTAAAATTTATCCTTTCCCGAAAATATTATTTTTCAGGCTAAAAATTCATAAGCTCCTACTCTTGCTATATCATGAAAACGAAAAAAGAAATCAAAAACTCCCAAAACAAGGTTTTCAGAAAAATAGGCCAGGCAAATAAATCTTATAATCTGATAAAAGAGAATGACAAAATACTGGTAGCTGTTTCCGGGGGAATAGATTCCTTCGTCTTGTTAGAAACTCTTGCTTCCAGATTGAAGCATTTACCAATAAAATATACGCTCCACGCCATTCATGTCGTCATCGATAATTTACCCATTCAAACCGACACAACACTTATTAGTGAAAAGTGCGAAATACTAGATATTCCACTTCACATTGAAAAAACTTCAATTTCTGAAGAGGGTGATAATAAGACATCTATATGTTTTCCCTGCTCATGGAACAGAAGAAAAGTAATTTTTAAGAAGGCTAAAGAACTTGGATTTAATAAAGTAGCTATGGGTCATCATCTGGATGATGCGCTAGAAACATTTATGATGAATTGCGTTCATCATGCTGAAATTTCAGCTATTCCGCCAAAGCTATTTATGGTTAAAGGAAATATTGAAATTATCAGGCCTTTGATACTTTTAACCGAAGAGGAAGTAAAAGCCTATGCAGAACTCAGAAACATCCGGAGTGCAGAAGAACAATGTCCTTTCGAAAATGAAAGCAAACGAAAAACGTTCAAGGAGATAATCAAAAAAATCGGGAATATGCACAAGGAAGCCAAAATCAACATGTTCAATTCAATGGCAAACATTATTCCGGAATACCTTCCCCCAAAAAGGCAGTAGATGTAAATTTTAACATTACCATCA
>CAYFRV010000322.1:0-3193 GCA_964345495.1 uncultured Bacteroidales bacterium
ATATGGTTTGTGGCGAGCAAAAATACGCTAGCTTTTCGGTTAAGGTTTTACGTTTTTTAAAAATACGATAACTTTGGGTTTAGTTCTTATTAAGCCATAAACTATATGCGCTGTTGCCCATAGTACTTTTTCCGCAATACTATTCCAATCAGTCGTGGAACTCCAATTTTATTTCCTTCGTCAAACCATTCTTTTAATTCCACTAATTCAAATTCATTTTTGGCCGCTACGTTCAAATATTCCGAAATGTGGTGAACATAAGTTTTTAATTCTTGCGTACCACTTTCGGTTTCAAATTTGGCTTTACTTCCGGAATATTGTTTGAAAGGATGAAGTTCGTTGATAAAGAAAATACCGTCATTTTTTAGTTTCTTATTTGCTTGGTTAAAAACAAAATCTAAATCTTTGATATGTTCAAGAACTAAATTACAAGTTATTAAATCCGCATAATCATTTTCAATATTCCATTCAGATGTTAAGTCAGTTTTTCGGAATTCCGCTCGTTCATCTTTAATTTTTTCTGTGGCTTTATTCAGCATTTCTTGCGAAAAATCAAGTCCAATGACTTTATTCGCTTTTTTTAAAAAATAAATGGTGTTTTTACCTGTTCCGCAACCCAGTTCGACAACTCTTGAGTAGTCGTATTTATTCAGAGTTTGGATTGTTGATTTCGAGTCAAGATCTCTCGTTTTATTTTCGTTGCTGTCATATTGATCAGCCCAAGTATCATATGCTTTTTCTATGCTCATTTTAATTTTCAATGTTTTTTTCAGTATTATGGGCAACATAAGAATAAAACCAATTCCCCCTTTTCGTCCAAAAACGACAATTGCTTTTATCTTTGTTATAGTCCAACTGGTTTATCATTGTAACAAACTGATTTAACGAAAATATTAAACACTTTTTTATACCTGGTTATCTTCCTAATTTCAAAGGTAATGAAAATTTATTCCGGTGGTTAGGATTATTGACAAAAATTGATAATTGTTGCTGAGGGAGTTATCTAAAAGCTGGAGAAATTTTTCTCTTTTTCGCCCTGCCACGCTTTTGAACGCTGTTGCTGCAGCGTGTCGACCTGGAAAGTCGACGTCCTTTCCCCGCTCATATGACGTATACAGGTTGCCTGTAGTTTTTTTTAAATTGTAAGGCTTGATGATGAATTGATGCAATATATTAAGATGTATAATAAACATAAAGCTAAGCCTTTTCAGTGGGCATATATCGATCACAAGCTAAATTAAACTAATTTCTGTGGTTATAACACTAAATTAAGTATCCTTTTCAAAGAGACATATTTTTTCTTTTAATTCATTCCCTTCCGAATGTTTAATAATTTTTTTATGCTGTAATTGTCCAATGATAATACCCGGATGTATTTTAAATTTTTGGGCAAAGTATTTAACATTTTCTGGTGAAAATCCATATTTAAGAATTTCTTTCCTCTGTTTATCCGGGAATAACCACCTTTCCGCAAATCTATTGGCTTCTTCTTC
Organism: uncultured Bacteroidales bacterium; assembly: GCA_964345495.1. Lineage (GTDB taxonomy): Bacteria > Bacteroidota > Bacteroidia > Bacteroidales > UBA12077 > JAGXLC01. Next base: position 1,494 of record CAYFRV010000322.1, read on the forward strand.
TTTTTTCTTATCTATTAGACTCTCTTCAACATCCTCCAAAAAAATCTCCTTTTTAGCCATTCAATACATTTTTCAAAAAATTCCTGTTGTTCAATCTCGAATAGTTTTTTTCAGTACTCGTTTTCCCGGTTTATCCAGAAACTTGCAGGTAGCAGCTCAACTAAGTTTTTATTAAATGACACTAAATACAGGAATTAAGATTTTAGCAAAAATATTTAATTACTTGTAAAAGATAATACAAACCGGCAATTGTTGCACTAAACTGAACAATAACGATTAAACTGTTTCTGTTTTGTTTTTGTTTTCTTTCTTTAAGAAATCCTCCAGCTATGTATTTGGATATTCCTTTATCTGTAGTAAATAATTCTTTATACTCTCTTTCGTTGTCAAAGTTAGCATTTATATAGCCATTATCCTCCATTATATTTATTGCTATAGGTACAGTGATACTATCATACTTTGTATTTTTCTTATTCAATAAATTAATAAACTCTGTAGGAGTAGGTTTCTCATTTACACTTCTTGTATGATATTTAATGAGAGTTTCATTAATATAATCCATCATTTTTGCCAAATCCTTTGGCTTTAGACGATTTACTCGGTTTTTTGCTTTTTTCTGTTTCATTTTTTTATTCAAATTTAGACATTTTAAGAATTCAGGTTTTGCATTGAAATAATTTGCTAAACAAAAATATAATTCCTCTAATAATTAATTCTTTGAGTAACTTTTTCAGGTTTAAATAAATGATTTTTTCAAAGGTTGATATTCTTGGAGCTGGATTTTTGTTAGTTAGAGGTAAAGAATTAGTATGTTTTAAAAAAATAAGTATAGAATCTTGAATTTCAAATTCTTTTAATTTCCCCATCTTTCAATTCAACAACAGGTTTAGTAAATATTTTTTCATAATTCCTTCCGCCGAAGGTATGGATTGGAATGATGTAGTTGGGGTTTATGGCTTTTACCATCTCTTTCAGGGCCTCTGTATCTGCTTGGCCACTGGTGTGAAGATACTTAACTGAAAAGTTCCTTTTTTCAAGATAATTTATGAATTGCTACTAAAAAAACAAATTCAACCATTTATTTTTATATCATATTGCCAGATTGCCTGATCAACCTGTTGCGGATTTACTTTATGTTTTTTAGCTATATCTCTTATTTTCATGAGGTATTCAATGTAATCCCGAATAGAAAAAGCTCTTTTGCTTTCACCGGATAATTGTCTGAAAGTTCTGAAATCAATCACAGCATATTTTTCAGGGTAACAAAGAGCAAGTATGGCTGAGGCAACAGGAATACCAACGCCCCTGAGCGCCTTCAATATGTTCAGTTTTAATTCTGTTGTATATTGCCAGTCAGGATGCTCGATTTCAAAGGCTGTCCGGGTAATTTTTTGAATAATGGCATCGGTATTTTGTTTCCTGTATTTTTTTTGCCTTTCATACTGCGTGCGTAATTTCCATACTAATATTTTTTCAAATTCCTGTTTATTCAGATAAAAAGGCTCTCTGTGCTTTTTCAACTCTTTATTTTCCCGGATAATGTTGTTTGTTTCCTCAAAATTATCAGTTTCGTTAACTAAGTCAATAATTTGCGCTCTGTCAGTAAAGCTAAAGTTGGTCATAGGCTGGAGGTTTATTGATGAATGAGCGATACAATTTATCTCAATTTCAGTTGCTTATGCATCACCGTATAATGTTTC
>CAYFRV010000323.1:0-3191 GCA_964345495.1 uncultured Bacteroidales bacterium
ACCTTATGGAAAATATTCCAATATGGGTTATATTTGACAGTAAATAAATTTTTGTATGTTTCGAATTTTTAGGGTATTTAGACTGTTTTTTCTTCCGCTTTTCTGGATGCCGGTAAATTTTATGGAAGAGGATAAATTTTTGGGTTCAACAGAGGATAATAATGATGAGGATAAAGAATCAGAAAGTCCTAAAGATCCGGATGATTTAGACAGAGAAAAGCTGCTGGAAGATTTTCTCAGTGAAGTTGAGGAGAGTGACAATAGCAGTGAATCTTCCCCTGGTGGAAATTTACCCGAATTAACCAACCTGAAGCCTGAGGATTATCCGGAGGTTGAAACCCCTGATGATCTGAAGGATAAAATCAACCAGTTGAGACTGATTGCCGATGCAATCGAACGAAAAAAACAGACGCTTGAATTTAGTGAAGAACAGCTAACACATGGAGATTTTAAAATTGATTACGTTAATCAATTAAATGAAAGCCAGTTAAATGCAGCTACAACGCTAAAGGGGCCGCTGCTTGTTATAGCTGGTGCCGGAAGCGGCAAAACCAGAGTAGTAGTTTATAGAGTGAGCTATTTACTGGAAAATAATGTAGACCCCCGGCAGATTTTGTTACTGACTTTTACCCGAAAAGCTGCTCATGAGATGATTACCCGCGTGGAGGAACTTCTTCAGGACAACAGAGGAAGCAAAGTAGTAGGCGGTACTTTTCATTCGTTTGCAACTTATGTACTCAGAAGATATTCCAACTTGCTGAACATTTCAAATAACTTCACGATTATTGATACTGCTGACAGTGAGGATACAATTGATCTTGTGCGCACGGAACTTAAATTTAATCAAAAAGATAAAAAGTTTCCCAAAAAGAAACGGCTTCAGAAAATCATTTCAGGATCGCGAAACCGCAACATTACAATCCGGGAGTTTATTGAAAAGTATTATACCGGGCTGATTGATTATATTCAGGACATTGAATTGATCTTTAATGGGTATAACAGGTACAAAAAAGCCAGCAATCTTTTTGATTTTGACGATTTGATGGATTTTCTCAGAAATGCGCTTCGTGATAATTATCGTTTTCGGCGGAAACTGCAGAATGATTTCCGCTATATTATGGTAGATGAATTTCAGGATACCAATGTAGTTCAAAAAGAAATCGTAGATCTAATTGCCGGAAAACACCGAAATATTATGGTGGTGGGTGACGATTCCCAGAGCATTTATGCTTTTCGCGGAGCCAATTATGAAAATATTCTTCGTTTTCCGCAGCAATACCCGGAATGTAAAGTAGTTAAAATTGAACAAAACTACCGGAGCAATCAGAATCTGCTAAGTTTTACAAATTCAATTGTGGATAATGCCATAATTGGGTATAAGAAAAAACTTTATTCAGATATCGAGTCTTATGCTTACCCTGAAATACGACGTTTCTATGATGAAGAAGAGGAAGCATATTTTATTGTCTCTAAAGTGATGGAATTGCGCGAACAAAACATTCCATTGAATCATATTGCTGTTCTAAACCGTGCCGACTGGCACAACCGATACATTCAAACCGAATTGAATAAACGCGGAATTCCTTATGTTGTCGTAGGTGGTTTTAAATTCAATGAACGGATGCACATTAAGGATATGATTGCTTATCTGCGGATTATTCTGAATCCTCAGGATTCTGTCGCGTGGCACAGGGTGTTAAAACTAATTCCTGGTATAGGAAGAATCACAGCCGGCAACATTGTAAAAGATATTCGTAAAACTGGAGAATTGAACGTTGATAAATTCAAAGGAAGGAAATATTATGAAGAATTAAGAAAGCTGAAAAGTATGTTTCTTGAGGCTATGGATGAATCCTTGTTTGTAGCAGAACAATTACAGATTATAAAAAATTATTACGCTCCAATTCTGGAGTCGAGAGATACCGATTTTCAATCGCGTTTAATGGACGTTGATGTTCTTATAGATTTGTCGAAGAAATATGAATACATAGAGAAATTCTTGTCTGACTTTGCACTGGAGCCACCTTCACGAAGTTTAAGCGGTGAAACAACACCACTTGTTGATGAGGAGGAAGATCCTCCTTTGACAATATCTACGATTCATTCGGCTAAAGGATTGGAATGGCATACAGTTTTTGTGCCACATGCGCTGGATGGTTTATTCCCTTCGGTGAGGGTACAGAATATTGAAGAAATGGAGGAGGAGAGACGTTTGTTTTATGTAGCATGTAGCCGTGCAAAGGAAAAATTGTACGTGAGCTTTCCTTCAGTACTTTATTCTTATGATGCCGTATTTACGTATCCTTCACGATTTATTGCTGAGATAGACAGAAATAAATTTCAATATTTCGGTTGATATCATGTTCTTCTGTAGTTTTTACAGTAAGCCGCATGATAAAATTTTTAATATGGAAAATTATTTTTATTTTTGGTATTAAATCATTCAAAGTATACAAATCTGCCTATGGATCAAACAGAAAAGAATATAGAAAGGCTTATTGAGATCAGGGATAAGGCCGTTGAGTCAAAAGATGCCAAAGTTTCTGAACAGGAAATTATGGATCTTTCACAAGAAGCTATTGAGTTAGCTGAGAACTCTGAAATATTAGACAAACAGAAATATAGTGTTCTTAAGCAGCTTATGGGACACGAAATACGTTCTTATAAAAGGCTGGTTGAGTCGGATATGACTATGGAAGCCAGAATAGAAAATTTGATCTTCTTCTGTGTCTCAGTGATTACAATCATTCATGGTAAACTTGATATCTGATAAATAGATTATTTTTATGCAATATTTTAAATCTAACTGGAAAGTTATTTTGTTGATTATAGTTGTCGCAGCGTTGGGAATTGCTGCGAAATTACTTCCTTTTGCAGAAGGTACCTGGATCTCACATGGTGTGTCCGGCCTTTTTTATGTTACTGAACTTTGTTTGATTTTATATCTCATCTTTCCCGATCATTCTTCCGTAGTATTGGCTTTGGCCGCATTTTTAATTACTTCTCTTTTGGAAATTCTGCAGCTGTGGAATCCCGATTTTCTGGAATGGGTGCGTTCAAGTTTTGTGGGCAGAAGTATTTTAGGATCAACTTTCAGCTGGCTGGATTATCCATATTACCTGGGAGGTGCTGTTTTGGGCATAATTCTTTTGAACTTAGTGCGTAGAAAAGAGACCGATTAAAAATTGCCT
>CAYFRV010000324.1:0-3189 GCA_964345495.1 uncultured Bacteroidales bacterium
AATGACTTGGCAGCTCTTCAAAATATGTCACTTGTCTGAAAGATACTTCTTCCAACTGTTCCTTGATTTTTACGGGATTATACCTTTTTTCAACAGGGGGCCCGTGTTCGGTTTCTTTTTTTGCCCAATCGACAATTGCAACTTTTCCTCCGGGTTTTAGCAATCGACTGCATTCTCTTAAAATATGAAGGGGTTCATGAAATTCATGATGTACATTAATCATTATGACAACATCTGCAAGGTTATCTTCCAGGTCGATTTTCTCCTCCTGCATCTTTTTGGGAATAATTTTTTTGTTCTCAGGAGCACGATGTTCTTTCATCCAGTTAATCATTTCATCCGCAATATCTAAAGCATAAACTTTTTTTACAGTCTCAATTTTACTGAATTCATTACTAAAGAAGCCTGTACCGGCACCTATGTCAATAACTATTTCCGGATGAGTTAACTGTAGTTTTTCCATAATATATTCCGGGGGAATATCTTTCAAACGTTCCGGATTATTCAGTTTATTAAGCTTCTGAGTATCGAATTTAAATCCTGCCATAAATCGTATCTTCTTAATGTTAATATTTATACGGACAAAAAAAATAAAAGAAAGTTTAGCAGTAAAACAAAAAAGAAAAAAATCGCTTTTAGAAAGATTCCTTTATTCAGCTTTATTTATCTTTGAAACCTTAGCCTAAAGATTATCTGTTTATATGATTACAGTGGATAAAATTGTAATAAGAGCGAATAGAATTATAAGAAACCTGCTGTTTCATTTTGTTTTCTGGTATTGCAGTTTACTATTTTACGTATTTTTAACCGAAGATAGCCTGTTTTTTAAATCTTACCTGAATTTCATTGAACTTGAAAATATCTATCTCATCATATTAGTTATAAGTGCTGGTATTTCCCTATTATTAACTTTTATCGACGGAATTTTTTCAGACCGTATGATGCGTATTTTTCCCAGGCGCTTGATAATTTTTATAAAATCACTGTTTTATCTGGTTTCTGTTTTTATCCTTTTTCTACTTGCTTCTGAGTCTTCTCTGAATCTATTCATTGAAAAAAGCTATACCGAGCTAATGAACAATTTACCCGGGTATTTTCCGGAAATGAACACCTCATTTCTGCGTTTTCTGGTTTATTTCTACTTATCAGGCTTTTTTATCAATTTTTTAAAAGGAGTAGAAAAGAAAGTCGGGAGGGGAAATTTTAAGAGCTGGATGTTTGGAATGCTGAACAAACCCATGGAACAGGAACGAATATTTATGTTCATCGACATGAAATCTTCCACTTCAATTGCTGAAAAACTTAAACACAAGAAGTATAGCCATTTGGTTCAGGACGTGTTTAATGATTTGGTTGTCGTGTATAATTACCAGGGTGAAATTTATCAATACCTTGGAGACGGAGCAATCATTTCATGGAATCTGAAAGATGGTCTGAAAAGAAATAATTTTCTGAATGCATTTTTTGCTTTTAAAAATGTTATTAACAAAAGAAGGAGATATTACAACCGAAAATATGGTTTAGTGCCAAAGATTAAAGCAGGAGCACATGCAGGAAAAGTGATGGTGCTTCAGGTTGGACAGATCAGAAGAGATATTTCATACAACGGAGATACCATTAACACCGCAGCGCGAATAGAATCGGTATGCAATGATTACAAACAGGAATTCTTAATTTCAGGAGATTTGTACAATTTACTGAAAGACAGGAAAGGCTTTAACTTAAAGAATATTGACAAAATTAAGTTAAAAGGCAAGCGAAAGGAGATAGAAATTTACCACGTAAAACAGAAAAAATAATCGGCCGGAATAACTATCCCGATTTAAACCCCTGCGCAAATTTAAGGTCGAAATCTATAAACTTTTTGACAAATCAAATAAACTTAAATTTTGCTATGAAACGAATAACGAAAATCCTCTTTTTTGTTGCTTCCATTATTATTTTATCTGGTTGTGGACAGCAACAGAACGAAAAACAAGCGGAATATCTGAAAATTCATCAAAATGTCTTAACCATAGATACCCACATTGACACTCCGCTTAATATGATGGATGATGATTTTGATATCGGGAAATCTCACGATGTTGAAAAAGACCATTCATGTGTTGATTTTCCAAGAATGAAAGAAGGCGGACTGGATGCAGCTTTTTTTGCCGTTTATCTGGGACAGGACAAAAGAGATAAGGAAGGTCACCGGAAAGCAAAAAAACGAGCTCTAAAAATATTTGAGAGCATTCACGAATCTGTCGAAAAAAATTCAGACCAGGCTGAGTTGGCACTTGAACCTTCTGAGGCAATGAAAATTGAAGCTAAAGGAAAACGGGGCGTTTATATCGGTCTTGAAAATGGTTACCCGATAGCTAATAATTTAGCTAATATTGATACTTTTTATAATTTAGGTGCACGTTATATCACTTTATGCCATACAAGCAACAATGATATCTGCGATTCTTCTACTGATCCCGATGGTCCGGAGCATGACGGACTGAGCGAGTTTGGCAAAAAAGTGGTAAATAAAATGAATGAGAAAGGAATGATTGTGGATGTTTCGCATATTTCAGACCAGGCATTTTACGATGTTATCGAGCAGAGTGACGCTCCGGTCATTGCATCTCATTCCAATGCGCGTGCATTGTGTGAAAGTCCAAGAAATTTGTCTGATGAAATGCTCAGGAAATTGAAAGAAAACAACGGCGTAATTCAACTATCTTTCTTAACAGACTATATAAAAGAGATGCCATCGAATCCTGAGCGTGATTCTGCTATGAAGGCTCTGAGAGAGAAATATGACGGCTTTCAGGATCTCACTGAAGAAGAAAGGAAAAAAGCACGAAAAGAATGGCGTTCACTTAGTAAAAAATATCCAAAGAAATTAGCAACAGTTAAAGATTTGGTCGACCATATTGATCATGTAGTGGAAACTATAGGTATTGATTATGTTGGTATTGGAACCGACTTTGATGGTGGCGCCCGGTTAAAAGACTGCAGAGATGTAAGCCAATTGCCCAATGTAACAAAAGAATTGGTTAAACGGGGATATTCGGAAGAAGAAATACAGAAGATCTGGGGTGGTAACTTTTTAAGAGTTTTCCGGGAAGTTAAAGAAGTTTCTAAAAATTCTTAAATCCCCTTTTTATTTTATTGTCTTGTAAATTGTGATTAATTTAATAAGATAAAACAACTTCTCCT
>CAYFRV010000325.1:0-3183 GCA_964345495.1 uncultured Bacteroidales bacterium
AAAACGTTTCAGGTAGTCTATGCCAACCCCTGTATCCTCTTCTTCGAGGAAATTTCTTCTGCAGGCTAATTCACATGGCCGTACACATACACGTCCGCATATTGCAGGTAGCGGATTGGTTTGTTTAATTAACCCGACAGCATCATGATACAGACCTTTTTCGATTAGAGAGATATAACCCTGAACATCTACACCAGCCGGGCAAGTTTCAGTACAAGGGGGTTCACAATCTGCAAAGTGATTGCTGACTAACAAATCCAGGGAGGTTTTCCGGGATTTATTAACTTTTTCATTGTTCGTGTATATTTTCATTCCTTCCTGGATTTCTGTTGAACAGGAAGGTTGGGTTCCTTTTCCTTCAATTTCAACAACACAAACAAAACATGATGAAAAAGGTTTTAGTCGCGGATCATGGCAAAGGGTGGGTATTTCTATTTCATACCGCCGGGCTACATCAAGTATCGTTTCACCTTTAAATCCCTTTACGTTCTTGTCATTTATAGTTATATTGAGTTTTTCTTTCATTGCTTTTTTAGCTTTTCATTTGAACTTGATAAATTATTAGGATAATATTATAGCGTCGAAATTACATTTCGTGTAACAGATGCCACATTTTATGCATATTTCCTGGTCAATTTCGTGTACTTCTTTACGTTCACCCGATATGGCATCTACCGGGCAATTTTTTGCACACACTGTACATCCTGTACATTTTTCAGGGTCAACAGTATAGGTGAGCAATCCTTTGCAGCTTTTTGCCGGACATTTTTTTTCATGAATATGAGCTTCATATTCATCCCTGAAATATTTTACAGTTGTCAACACGGGGTTTGGAGCGGTTTGTCCAAGTCCGCAGAGAGAATTGGCATTAATTTCATGTGCAAGTTCTTCTAATTTTTCTATATCGCCTTCTGCGCCGTTTCCTTCCGTGATACGCTCCAGAATTTCCAGCATCCGTTTAGTTCCAACTCGGCAGAAAGTACATTTACCGCAGGATTCTTTTCGGGTGAAATCAAGGAAGAATTTTGCCATGTCAACCATGCAAGTGCTTTCGTCCATGACAACCATTCCACCGGATCCCATAATCGCTCCTGTTGCGTTTACTGAGTCATAGTCTATGATCGTATCGCTCAGATAGGAGGGAATGCATCCGCCGGACGGACCACCAAGCTGGACGGCTTTGAATTCTTTATCGTCTTTAATCCCTCCTCCCAGGTTATAAATAATATCTTTAATTGTAATTCCCATAGGTACTTCAACAGATCCGCCATGGTTAATTTTACCTGTGAGAGCAAAGACTTTTGTTCCTTTACTTTTTTCTGTGCCATACTGATTGAAGAAATCCGCACCCTTCAGAATAATTTGGGGTACATTGGCGTAGGTTTCAACGTTATTAATATTGGTGGGCATATCCCACAGACCTTTTTCTGCCGGATAGGGAGGTCGTTTTTTGGGCATACCTCTACGGCCTTCTACAGAAGCCATTAGTGCGGTTTCTTCTCCACAAACAAAAGCACCAGCTCCTTCTTTCACATAAAGGTCGAAGTTGAAGCCTTCTTTACCCAGAATATTTTTTCCGATGTATCCTTTATTTCTTGCTTGTTCAAGTGCGATATTCAATCGTTTTATGGCTAATGGGTATTCAGCTCTGCAATAGATAACGCCTTCTGAAGCGCCTGTTGCGTAAGCTCCGATTATTAATCCTTCAATGACAGAATGCGGATCCCCTTCCAACAGGGAGCGATCCATAAAAGCTCCCGGGTCACCTTCGTCTGCATTGCATATGATATATTTTTTTTCAGCATCATTTTTTAATGTGAACATCCATTTTTTGCCGGTAGGGAATCCTCCTCCGCCGCGTCCCCGGAGACCGGAATCTGTAACCGTTTTGATAATCTCTTCCCGGGGAATGTTTTCTTTCAGAATTTTTGTGATAGCCTTGTAGCCTTCAGTGTTTTCGTATTCTTCTATTTTCTCGGGGTTTATTACACCACAATTACGCAAGGCTATTTTTACCTGTCCTTTCCAAAAAGGATCATCAACTGTTTCAAAAAGATCTGTTTTTACCACATAATCTTTTATGGGTTCATTATTATCTATGTGTTTATTAAGAATTTCAACAGCCTTTTGTTCATCAACCTCTCCATATAAGAAGGAACCTGTATCATCAATAATTTCTACAAGTGGTTCCCGATAACACATACCGATACATCCGGTTTTTTTTAAATCGAAATCGAGGTTGTCGGTTTTTTTGAGCTCCTGTATCTTGTCAAAGGTTTTTTGAGCTCCGGCTGCTATTCCGCAACTAGCTAGACCGACTAATATTTTTGGTTTTTCCATTTGAATAAAATTTTTGTAGATCGTTTTTAATTTCCAATAAATAATGAATTTTTATTGGCCATCTTTAGGTTTATGTTTTTCAATTTAAAACAACGTAATTTATGATTAGATAGACGATCAGTTATGTAACTTTGATTAATTATTCTCTTTGATTTTTAAATCCTTAACTATTTTCACAGCTTTTTTTCCAGTTAGTTTGCCGTAAGTCTCATCCCCGATCATCATAACAGGGGCAAGGGAACAACAACCAAGACATGCAACGGATTCTAATGTGAACAGGTTGTCTTCCGTGGTTTCGCCATCTTCTACTTTCAGGGCGTCCTGTAAAGCATCTGTTATAACTCCTGCATTTTGCACATGGCATGCTGTTCCATGACAAACTTTGATGATGTGTTTCCCTACAGGATTTAGCCTGAATTGGGTGTAGAAGGTTGCAACTCCATACATTTCATTGAGTTTCAAACCTGTTTCTTTTGCCAGTTTAAGGAAAGCATCATGCGGAATGTAACCATATATGTCTTGTGTACCTTGTAATAGGGGAATCATGTTTCCCTTTTTATTTTTTAATTTCTCAATAAGTGGATCAAGCAGACTTAAATCAACTTTTTCCTGATTTTTTGAGTCCTCTTTTGTGGCTATTCGTTGAACACGCATAGTTTTTAGTTTTGGGTTAAGTTTTGAAAAATAGCTCTTAAATGCGCGTTTAATTTATAATATGTAATAATAAAAACAAAACATTCAATTTTGAATTGAAATTTTCGGTTTTGTTATTGTTCAAATAGAAAGGGTTTTCTGATTATTTAAAATCATTCTTAATTATAAAAGATTGTCCTGAGTGATTTA
>CAYFRV010000326.1:0-3176 GCA_964345495.1 uncultured Bacteroidales bacterium
CCATATTCCACTTCCCCTTTCAGAAATTCAAAATAGGGTTTTAACTTGTCTGTTTTTCCTAATTTGTCTACTGCGTTTCGCATTTTATGGATCTCTTCTTCACTAACAAAATTGTGAATCCGGATCTTATATCCGTCGGCAACTAACTTTGCCAAATGTGAATATACTGTAGTTGGCTGGATTCCTCTTTTCTCTGCAATCTCCTCTATCGTTAAACCCTGATTATAGAGTGCCCATGTCGTTTTATAAGTATCAGCAGATTTGTTCCCTGAAATAAACTCGGCAATTGCCTTTAAAAAAGACTGAGCATACATTTCAGCTTTGTATTGGCCTACTCCGTCAACTTCAAGAAATTCTTCATACGTGGCAGGTGTTGAATCCACCATATCCTGCAATGTTGCATCACTAAAAACCGTAAAAGCCGGTTTCCCTTTCCGGTCGGCTATTTCCTTTCTCAAAACTCTCAATTTCTCAAATAGTGTATTATCGGCTTGTTCTTTCTTTGTCAGTGATTTTGGTGCTTGTTTTTGTTTGTCCTGGCGTTCACGAATAATTTTGGGTGAAATTAAACGGACTTCCTTTTTCTCATACAAAATTTTACGACCCTCAGGCGTTAATTTTAATGTATAATGATCTTTGTAATCGATTTCGACAATCCCTTGCTGCAACATCTGCTGAATATACATCTGCCAGGCAAAAGCGGTAATGTCCTTACCCTTGCCAAATGTTTTTATTGTCTGATACTTGTTTGCTTTTACAGAATCTGAGTAAGAACCTTTTAAAACATCGATCAAAGAACTAATTCCAACTTTTTCATTCAGACGGACAATCGCAGATAGCGCCATAAGCGTTATTGTTGTTCCGTCGAAATATTCCGGGGGATTTTTACATACGTCGCAATTTCCGCAATCTTCTTCCGGGATTTCGCTGAAATAGGTAAGTAGTATTTTCCGCCTGCATACCTGCCCTTCCGCGTACTCTTGCATACGTTTCAGCTTTGTCAGCTGAATCTGTTTGTATTGCTGATCCTCGATTTCTTCAATAAAACCCATCTGAACCTGCACATCACGGTAACTGTAAAATAATATGGTTTCAGCCGGTTTACCATCTCTACCAGCTCTCCCGATTTCCTGATAATAGCTTTCGAGATTTCCGGGCATATTATGATGAATCACAAAACGAATATCCGGCTTATCAATTCCCATACCAAAGGCAATAGTAGCGCAAATAACATCTGTTTCACCCTGTAAAAACTCTTCCTGAACTTTACTACGCTCTTCATTTTCTAATCCGGCATGGTAATATTTTGCACGTACTCCAGCTTGCTGAAGTTTTCCCGCTAACCCTTCAGTACCTTTTCTGCTGCTGCAATAAATAATGCCACTTTCACCGCTGTGTCTGTTTACAATTTTTTGTATCTGTTCCCACTTTTTCTGGCCGGGTAACACTGCTAATGAAAGATTTGGACGATCAAACGAAGCGATATAAAAACGTGGATTAATTAGATGAAGCAACTCTCCTATTTCAGAGCGCACTGTTTTATCTGCCGTTGCAGTCAACGCCATTGTTGGAACCTCAGGAAACATATCCTTCAAAAGGGAAAGTTTCTTATATTCCGGTCGAAAATGGTGACCCCAGCTACTTACACAATGAGCTTCATCAATTGCAATCAAGCGTATTTTTAATGACTTCAGGTAGTTTAGAAAATTACCGGAAAATAATCGTTCAGGTGCTACATAAAGCAACTTCAACTCTTCCTCATCCAATTGCTTTTTAATCTGTCTTTTCTGCTGATCAGTTAAAGTTGAATTGATATATGCTGCAGGAATACCATTGGCACGCAGCGCTTCAACCTGATCTTTCATCAGGGCAATCAAGGGAGAAACAACCAGTGTAATGCCATCAAGCATAAGGGATGGCAGTTGGTAACAAATAGATTTACCCCCTCCTGTCGGCATCAAAACCACCGTGTCTTTTCCTTCTAATGTTTCTGTGATAATTTCCTCCTGTTGGTCTTTAAAAGTATTAAAGCCAAAATATTTCTGCAGATAAGCTTCCGGTGTCTGAGTTGTACTTCTGATTGAATTTTCCACGTTTTAACAGTTATTTTGAAAAAAGATATAAATCGAATAATCCATGAATAATAAGGGCTAAAATAGAAATTCAAAAAAATATAAAGGCAGTCCCGGAAAAAAACTTATCAACATCGTTTCTTCAACTAGAGAAGTTAAAACAATTGCAATCTTTACCAAATAATAATTACGAGGGGTTAATAAGATATAAAAGATAAATGATCATATAAGAATTTCAAATTTAAGGCTATTTCAACACCAAACCGTATCAATTTTCTTTCATCCTTTTTTCTGTTAAACAAACACTTTCTAAACACTGCCGTTTTGTTACCTTTGCTGTAAACAAACAAATTTTCCTATGAAACCCTCATCCGCAACTTGTAGACAAAAGATGATAAATAAACCATGTGGGAGCTTCAGGACTGACTGCATGTCGGGCAGGCATGAAAAATTCCTGGATATACAATCTTAAAATGTCAAGATTGGCATAATTATTTTCGTGAAAATCAAAATATTAATAAAACTTTATTCTGATGAACAAGAACATTCGCAACCGAGGACTGGAAAAAGAAGTACAATTCAATACATCAAGAAGCGGAGGGCCTGGAGGCCAGCATGCAAATAAAGTCGAAACGAGTGTTGAATTAAGATTCGATGTTTCAAATTCATATAGCCTTAACAGACAGGAAAAGAGGAGGCTGTTAAAAAAACTTAGAAATAAAATCACAAAAGAAGGAAAATTAATTATCACCGCAGAAAACAGCCGTTCACAAGCTCATAATAAAGAAGAAGCTCTGGAAAAGTTTTTTACAATGGTTGAAGAAGCCTTAAAAGTTCCCAAAAAAAGAAAACCAACCAAACCTTCAAAAGCGGCTAAAGAAAAACGTTTAAAGGAGAAAAAGAAACACGGGGAAAAGAAATCCTACCGCAAACCGCCGGATATTTAGGCAAATTCAGAAGCAGAGGTAAAGATTAAAATTACCATCAATTTTTTAATAAGTTATAAGCCGTTGGCTGTTGGCTGTTGGCTATTAGCACAAAGAAATAATAGTCGTCTAAAGAATAAAACTCAAAAATAATTAAACAACTCAAAAATTTAAAAAC
>CAYFRV010000327.1:0-3171 GCA_964345495.1 uncultured Bacteroidales bacterium
TAAGGACTATGGCTAAAATGACCACACAAGATTACATCAAAAGAGAGGATAAGTACGGAGCACATAATTATCATCCTCTCCCGGTAGTTCTGGAAAAAGGTGAAGGCGTCCATGTATGGGACGTTGAAGGAAAACAGTATTTCGATTTTTTGTCAGCATATTCAGCATTAAATCAGGGGCACGGACACCCTAAAATTGTTGAAGCATTAAAAGATCAGGCAGAAACACTTTCTTTAACTTCTCGTGCATATCATAATAACGTATTTGGAGAGTATGCTGAGTATATTACCAACTATTTTGGTTATGATAAAGTTCTGCCTATGAATACCGGTGTTGAAGGTGATGAAACGGCAATCAAATTATGCCGTAAATGGGGATATAAAAGAAAAGGAATTCCGGAGAACAAGGCAAAAATTATTGTATGTGAAGATAATTTCCACGGCAGAACAATTACTGTGGTCTCCATGTCCAGCGACCCTGATGCCAGGAAAGACTATGGTCCTTACACACCGGGTTTTGTAACAGTTCCTTTTAATGATCTTGATGCACTGGAAAAAGAACTACAGGATCCGGATGTAGCCGGTTTCCTTGTTGAGCCAATACAAGGTGAAGCTGGTGTTAATGTTCCGGATGATGGATATATTAAGAAAGCAGCTGAGCTGTGTAAGCAAAATAATGTGCTTTTTATTGCTGATGAGGTACAGACAGGTATTGCAAGAACAGGAAAATTACTGGCATGTGATCATGAAGGCGTACGTCCCGATATCTTAATCTTAGGAAAAGCGATTTCCGGAGGTTTATATCCTGTTTCAGCAGTGTTGGCTAATGATGATGTAATGCTTACCATTCAACCCGGGGAACATGGTTCTACTTTTGGCGGTAATCCGGTTGCATCAAAGGTTGCCATGGCTGCATTAGAAGTTGTCAGAGAAGAAAAACTTGCCGATAATGCAGAACGACTTGGTAAAATTTTCCGGGATGAGTTTAAGAGCATTAAATCAGAGATGATTGAAACCGTTCGCGGAAAAGGATTGCTCAATGCGGTCGTAATTAAGAATAAGGAAGGAAAAACTGCATGGGATGTTTGTGTGGCCATGAAAGAGAACGGCGTACTTGCTAAGCCTACACATGGAAATATAATACGTTTTGCTCCGCCGCTGATTATTACTGAAGAGCAGCTAAGAGAAGCGATGGACAAGATCAAAGAAACGTTCAAAGATTTTGAATAAGTTTATTTAGGATTAATTAAACGATAGGATAAGGAAGCTGTCTAATCATCGAATTAGACAGCTTTTTTTAATTTTAAAATTCAAATAAAATATGAAAAGGAATGTAAATTTTTTATTAATTGGTATTATGGTTACAACTGCACTATTTTTTGGGTCTTGTTCTCAGGATAACCAGAAGAAAGAAAAAGACCTGAATGTGGATTATATCAATACTGATGTTAATCCGGGAGCTAACTTCTATAAATTTGTGAATGATGGATGGATGGAAGATCATCCGATTCCTGATGACGAAAGTCGTTTTGGTTCTTTTGATTTGTTGGCGAAAAAAACAAAAAAGAAAGTAAAGGTGATTCTAGAAGAATGCCGGGATAAAGATACAGAAAAAGGAAGCATAGAACAAAAGATTGGTGATTTCTATGAATTGGGGATGGATATTGAAAAGATTGAGCAAAAAGGACTCAAACCTTTAGAAAAAGAACTTTCCAGGATTGAGTCGATTAAGACATCCGAAGACGTTCAAAATCAGTTTACCCATTTTCATAACTTCAGTATTGGTTCTTTCTTTGGAATCGGAGCAAGCGCTGATGCAAAAAATAGTGATATGAATATTGCACAGCTCTCCCAGGGCGGTTTAGGTATGTCCGACAGAGATTATTATGTAAAAGATGATAAACGATCCAAAGAAATAAGAAAAGCATATCAGGATTATGTAGCCCGTATTTTTCAGCTTGCAGGTGATAGCAAAGATGAAGCGGAAGCCAATACAGAAACCATTATGAATCTTGAAACACGGTTAGCCGAGGCTTCAATGACCCGACTGGAAAGAAGAGACCCAAAGAAGACCTATAACAAGATGAAGTTGGCGGAAGTCAAAAACAAATATTCCAATTTTGACTGGGAAAGTTATTTTAAAGGTTTGGAAATTGATGTTCCTTCAGAAATAAATGTTCGCCAGCCCGGTTTCTTCAAAGAGGCCAATAAAATGGTAACGGATGTTCCTGTGGAAGATTGGAAAACCTATTTTCGCTGGAATTTGCTGAATAGTTCTGCGAATTACCTGACAGAAGATTTTGTTCAGGCTCATTTTGATTTTTACGGAAAAGAAATGCAGGGAAAAGAAGAAATGCAGGAACGTTGGCGAAGAGTGCTCGATGTAACAAATTACATTTTAGGTGATGCTGTGGGAAAGAAATTTGTTGAGAAGCATTTCCCTCCTGAAGCCAAAGAGCGTATGGTTAAGTTAGTAGAAAATCTGAGGGATGGGTTTTCTGAGCGGATTGATAACCTTGAGTGGATGACTGAAGAGACAAAAGAGAGAGCTCATGAAAAACTGGCTACGATGAATAAAAAAATCGGTTATCCGGATAAATGGAGAGATTTTAGTGATTTAGAAATAGGAAAGGACTCTTATTTCCAGAATGTGATGGCCGGGCGTAAATTTCAAAAGCAATATCAGCTGGATAAAATTGGAAAACCTGTTGATGAGGACGAATGGTTTTTCCCTCCTCAGACAGTTAATGCTTATTATGCTCCTTCAATGAATGAAATCTGTTTTCCTGCCGGAATTCTGCAGCCCCCGTTTTTCTATCTTGAAGGGGATGATGCCGTAAATTACGGTGCAATTGGCGCAGTGATAGGTCATGAAATGACACACGGCTTTGATGATAAAGGAAGACAGTACGATAAGGATGGAAACCTGAATGATTGGTGGACAAAAGAAGACAGTAAAAACTTTGAAGACCGCTCTCAGATTCTTGTAAAACAGTATGATGAAAAAACTGTGCTAGATACTGTCCATGCAAATGGAGAGCTTACATTGGGTGAAAACATTGCAGATCTGGGTGGCTTAAGTATTGCTTACACTGCTTTTCAAATGGCTACTGAAGACAAGGAACTCCCGGGAAAAATAGACGGTTATACACCCGAACAACGGTTTTTTCTT
>CAYFRV010000328.1:0-3166 GCA_964345495.1 uncultured Bacteroidales bacterium
ATATGGTTAAACATTTTTCCACACATAGTTCGACTCAACAATTCAACAATTTAACAATAGAACAATGAAACAATAAATTCAAAACTTATTAATATACCCAATATGCAATTTAGCATTTTTAATTTCAACAGGATGATCGGCTGCTTTTCCCAATGCATAGCTTAATGAAATTATTCCTTTTCCTGTATCCAGATATACACCCGCGCCAAAACCAAAAGGAAAATCTTCCCTGGTCTGATCGGCCAATGAATTTTTATAATAGGCTCCATCCCAAAACAAACGCACATTGCTGTTTGTACCCAACAAATAACGTAATTCAACAGATGCAACAGAATAAAGTGATGCGTAAAACCGGTTTTCCTGAAAACCCCTCAAAAGTACATTACCACCAAACCGAAATAATTCATTTTTCGAAAACTCAGATGTTGCTCCTTCAAGCCAGGAATTCATATAACCGGCATTCAAGGAAGACTTCAAAACAAATGCATCAATTATCGGCTGATAATAAGAAATTTCCAACTCTGACTCCAGATGAACAGCACGAACCTCACCGTTTTTTTTATTCCCCAAACCTGACCGGATATTTAAATAACTACCACGCGAAGGATTCAAATCATAATCAAGTGTGTTCTGCATATAGCCAACACCATAAAGCGTTTTCCTGTAATCGTCATATTCAGCCAAAGCTTCATCTGAATCGGAGATTACAGAAGAACCCTGAAACTTTCCGAATATTTCGAGACTCCTGTTCGAGCTAAGCTGAAATGGAAAGCCCAACCGGGCATTCGTTGTTATGTATGATGTATCCTGCTTAAATAAACTACCTTCAATATTAACGCCGATGTTCTGAAACAGCAAAAAGGGAGATTTAACTTTCATGTCTAATTTTTGACTTTGCTCTTCAAAGCTCTCCCATTGCAGATGAAACTGTTCTCCTTTCTTAAAAGCATTCTGAAGTAACAAATTAAAACTCCCGGTCAATCTAAAAGGCTGATTTTCATCTGATAAAAAACCAACCACTCCGCTTAACCGGTTACTTTTTGCCTGATCTAAGTATAAATAAAGATTCGCCCGCTGTTCATCTGAAAAATCTACTTCAGCGGGTTTTACTTCCTGAAGAAAAGGAATTTTCCTGATTGTGGAAGAAATACCCGAAAACGCGGAAGCATCATAAGTCATTCCCGGAGATATTCCAAGTTTTTGAAAAATATATTTTTTGTCAACCGGGGCTTTATCTTTTAAGTAGATGGTGTCTAGTATATATTTCTCTCCATGATGAATAAACAACGTGGCATGAATAGAGTCATTTCCCGGAAACGAAATATCTTTTAATTGCAGTTGCGGAAACGGATATCCACGGTTTTGAAGTGATGAGATAATATACTCCTGAAACACAGAGAAAACAAACAGGTCGAATGTTTCAGACTGCGTAAATATCTCTGAATATCTTTCAATATCAATCTCTTCGGGTAGATTTGCCACATCAAACTTGCCCCACTTAAATTGTTCTCCGGGATAAAAAGAGACAAAAGCATTTTTCCCGGAAATATTAAGGCTGTCAAAAGAAGCGGCGAGGTAACCATTTCTACGGAGCATGCGAATTGTTTCTTCCAGACGCTTTTTCAAAGCCAGGCTGTCTTTATAGGAACCCTCCAGCTTATTCTGTATTTCAATCGTCTCCGGGATGGAATCTTTCAGATCTACACGAAGCTCCATCGTTTGAGCTGTTCCCACAGATGAGAAACATATAAGAAAAACAGTGATGTAAAACAATGAAAATTTCACGCCTGAAGTATTAAAAATTGTATAGCCGAAGGAAAACAAAAGTATAAAAAAACTGCACCACATTCAAAATGCAGTGCAGTTAATTGTAAACCGGAGTTTTTGTCCTCTTTTTAGTTTAACTAATTATGAAACGAAAAGTGATCTTAAATATTATTCATGAACCCTTGTTGTTGTAGAACTTTTAAATACTGCTTTGTGAAATGCAGGTTATCTTCTTTCTTGTATCGGTTATCAGTGAATACCTGTGCCAGGGTTTCTTTATCATTTTCCTTAAGCAATTCTTTGGTTTCTTCCAGGGATTCTTTCTCTGCATAGATACGGTCAATATCCGTTTCAGAATAATCCTTGTATGTTTCATAATGAACAACACCTTCCAGGGGCAGTCGATCTGTCAGTCCCGGATTTTCATCAGGGTAGCCCAGCATAATTGCAGCGACGGGCACTACTCCCTGAGGCATATCTAAAATCTTTATAATCTGATCGGCATTATAGGTCACTGTTCCCAGGTAACATATTCCCATACCCTTTTCTTCAGCTGCAAGACAAACATTTTCAGAAACAAGTAAAGCATCGATCGCGGCATTGAAAAACCAGAGAAAATTATCGTATCCCGGATCGGCATCACGCTGTTCGCACCATTTGTGAAAGCGGTTAATATCTGCACAAAATGTAATATGAACCGGCGCCTGAGTCACCATCGGCTGATTGAAATGCGTAGGTGCAAGTTCCTTTTTCTTCTCTTCATCCTGAGTGACAACCATTGAATACAGTTGCATATTCCCGGTTGTAGAAGCGCGGGTTCCCGCTTCCAGAATTTCATTCAAATCTTTTTCACTGACAGGAGTCTCTTTATATTTCCGTATGGAACGGTGTTTCATTATTGTATCTAACATATCTGATAAGTTTTATTGATTTTTGATGCAATATTACGAAACTTCAAACGAGTAGACCAATTTTTTTTAAGGATATTTGTCAGATTAACTATACTGAAGATAAATTATTCTATTGTTCCATTATTCTATTGTTCCATTGTTGAATTGTTGAATCAGGCTCAAAACACATCAACATCAAAACATCAATCATCTAACATCTAATTAGGCTAAGGCTGAGGCTGAGGAAGCAGCATGTGTGTTATTTTCTGCATTTTATAATGGAACGCGGAGGAAATTAGAACGCTGATGACGCAGATTTGACGCCTGCCTGGCAGGCAGGGATTGACACGGATAAAAACTAAAAACAAAAAAATAATAAAACCACATACCTGTCCGGCGAGAGAAATATTAAGGAGTCATAAAGAAAACAAGACTTATATGGTAGAAAAAACAAATCCGCGGTCATCCCTGTCTGCCTACAGGCAGGCGCGTTCCAAAAAAAGCAAAGA
>CAYFRV010000329.1:0-3157 GCA_964345495.1 uncultured Bacteroidales bacterium
AATTCGAGGTCGGTTTTACCCAATTTGCGGGTTAATTTTGTGTTGCTCATAATTATTTTTTTTGAAGTGTATCCATACTTACAATACGAATGAATTTTTGTTTAGAAGGAATGTAGAGGTGAATTTTGAAATTACCAAAATTACCATCAATTTATAATAACTCCTCTAAAAGGGGGACTCTGAGTTATTATCTTTAGCTTTGGCCAAATTTATAGCCTCATACAACAATTCAACAATTAAGCAATTATTGAAATAATAAAATCCCGTAAATTAAATAATTATACGGATTGTTGAGTCTAATATTTAGCGTCCGAGTAGTTTGAATAGTACTTCATAAACTGCGCACGTTCGTACATCATAGGTTGATTCAGGTTTCCCTGGCTCATTTTTCCCCTAAATTCAGGAATACTGCCATAACCTTTTTGATCCATCCAGCCTTCAATTTGTTCCAGCATGGTTTGAATGTAATCTCGTGAATTTTTGTAAATGGCTGATACAACATGTGTTGCTTTTGCCCCGACAAGTAAATTTTTTAATACGGCATATCCATCATGCACGCCGGTTGAAGCCGCCATGTCACATTCCACTTTGTCAGAAAGCATGCCAATCCAGCGCAGCGAATTACTTACATCCTCCGGATTGCTGAAGATATGCGAAGCTTTGATTTCTTCTTTTTCCAGGTTGATGTCCGGGGAATAGAACCGGTTAAACAGCACCATTGCCGATATGTTTGTTTTGGATAGTTCGATGAAGGTTTTTGCTAATCCTGAAAAATAGGTACCCATTTTCAATGCAACAGGGATTTTTATGTATTGCTCAATGTTTTTAACTACATCAAAATAGATCTTTTCAATCTCGGCTCCTTCAAAAGCTGGATCGTTTGGCATGATGAACATATTTAGTTCCAGGCCATCGGCGCCGGCTTTTTCAATTTTTTGAGCGAATTCCACCCATTCACTGGATGATATACAATTAATGCTGGCAAAAACCGGAATATCAACCTTTGATTTGGCACCTTTTATTATGTTGAGGTATTCATCCAGGTTGTGTTTTTTTGTATAAAAAGACACATAGTCTTCGACATTATCAAACGAGCCATAGATATTGTTTACCCGCTGAGCATCTACTTCCATCATAATCTGCTCTTCGAACAGTGATTTTATTACCACAGCAGCAGCGCCGGCATCGGCCAGCTGTTTAATTTTGTCTGCATCTTTTGTTAACTCAGAGCTGCCAACAATAATTGGGTTTTTCAGCTCATAACCCATGTATGTTGTGGATAGATTTGCCATAATTCTTTATTTTAGTTCGTTTGTTTCCGTAACTGATTGAATACTTTTATCCTTCGTATGTCAATTCACCATTGAAATATTTATCGATGCCTCTTGCAATTTTATGCCCGTTCGCTATTCCATGAATTACATCCGGGCCCTGGATGATATCGCCTCCGATGAAAAGCCATTCCTGCTTAGATTGGAAATAATCGTTTACTTTTATGCGACCTCTTTCTGTGAAATCCATTCCTTCTCTTATTTTCTTGGAGATAAAACTAATGTCCATTCCTTGGCCAATAGCTTCAACCACCATGTCGCCTTTGAAGAAGTCTGTATCATCCTCGTCAAATTTTGGATTGAACCTGCCATTTTCATCAAATACAGAGAGGCAACGCTGAACATGCAGTCCTTTGATTTTATCCTCTTCAATTTCAATTTTTTGTGGACCCCAGCCGGGTTTCAGATTTACATTTTCTTCTCTTGCTTCATCAATTTCTTCCTGATCAGCCGGCATAATATCTTCTGTTTCCAGAGAAGTGGTAGTAATGTTCACTTCCCCGTATTTTTGTTTTTGCAGTCGAACCAGGGTACGGGTAATATCCATTGCCACATTACCACCACCGATTATAATAATACTATTGGATACCGGTATTTCATTCCCTTTACTGAATTCGCGAAGTAAGTCTACTGCCTGATATGCATGCTTATGATCCGTTCCGGGGATTTTTGTGCTTCTGCCTTCATGCAATCCGGTTCCTACTATTACGCTGTCGAACTGTTCCTGCAGTGTTTCCATTTTAATGTCTGGGCCTACTTTCGTGTTATATTGAATTTCAACGCCCAGAGATAGGATATAATTGATATCTGCATCAAGCGCTTCGTAGGGAAGGCGGTATTCCGGTATACCGTATCGCATCATGCCGCCTGCCTTTGGATTGGCCTCAAATATCTTTACTCCATATCCCATCAATGCAAGGTAATAAGCAGCAGATAATCCGGTTGGGCCTGCTCCAATGATTGCAATATTTTTGTCTTTGTTTTGCGGATTTTCTTGTTGAAGAGCCTGCTGGTAGTCTTTTTCTTTTACACTATCAGCAATATATCGCTTTAGCCATCGGATGGCGATTGGTTCGCCCCGGTGTCCCATGGCACAAACATCTTCACATTTGTGGGTGCAAATCCGGCCGCATATTTCGGGTAGGGGATTGGTCTTGTACATGATTCTGAAGCCTTCCTCTATGTTCCCTTCTCTTACAGATCTTATATAATCGGGAATGTCCATGTGTGCCGGACATGTTGCCTGGCAAAGGCCGCAGTCGATGCAACGGTCAGCTTCGGCAATTGCCTGGTCTCTAGAGTATCCTTTAACAATTTCGACGAATGAATCATTTCGTTCCTCAGGGCCCCTCTCTGGCATTTTTACTCTTTCTTTGATATTGAGCTCATAATCGGGTTCCGGTCGTTGCCAGCCCAGTTCATTTTCATCCCAGTGCTTTTTATCTATTCCGGGAATGTAGGTGAACACTTCCGGGTCCTCGTCTACCCATATATATTCATTCGACATAGTAAGTGAGCCTGTGGAGCAAATATCAACACACAATGCGCACCAGCAACATCTGCCATAGTCAACTTCAGGCCGGAGACCGCTGTCTCCTTCTTTGGTTTCTACCTCATTCACTGGAACCATTCTTATGGCGCCTGTTTCACAGATACTTGCGCATGCACCACAGCCTATGCATTCTTCTATGTCATTTTTATGAAAACCTCGGTAGCGTGGAGCTCCCGGACGTTCTTTTATCGGGTCTTTAATAGTTACAGGGTCCCTTGCCAAATTGTTCCAGGCTGTGAATGGTCGTAGTATATCTTTTAGGTTCATAAGTTTA
>CAYFRV010000330.1:0-3153 GCA_964345495.1 uncultured Bacteroidales bacterium
TGATTAAGTTGATTAAGTTAACCGAGGACAATTCTTCACTCAATCAACCTAATCAACTCAATTCATTCACTCAACTTAATATCTTATTCTTTTTTCGCCTTGATTGCTATGAAAGCATATCCGGTAAATACAAATGCCATGATTATCTGCATGTAAATTGGAATTCCTACCAATCCTGAAGAAATAATTGCAGTATTCACTAAACCGAATTTTATAAGGTAATAGAAAGCTTTACTTCCGATAACGCTAGTAAGAACAGCAGCTGGAACAGATTTTATCTTATTTACAAGGAAATAAAATAAGAAAACGTTCAATAACAGTTCGGCTGTAATAAGCATCATCTTGGGAGGAACGGGGTGTGCTGAAATTAAAAAAGAAAAAACCGGGAGTGTAAGTGCAATAATGTATGCATTTCTTTTTGTTGTATGAAGCAACATAAGAATTAGCATCAAACGCATAGGCTCAACGAAATAAACAGGAAGCTTCAGCATGTGTGAAATTGCCGGAACGAAGAAAATGAACAAAAGCGCCGAAACATCAAAAATAATAGTTTTGAGTGTTTCTCTGGATTTTAGATTAATCGATAGTGTGTTGTTCATAATTATTTAGAATTTTTATTAAACGATAAGTTAAAGTAAGCCTCTAATTAACTAGACTCATTCAAATTTACAAATAAATTTCGAATTGTTTTACTTATTTACTATTTTTATGATTTGAATGAGTAAAAAGAAAAAAGTTTAACTAAAAATATAACATTATGAAAAGAAGGGATTTTCTTAAAAAGAGTGTTGGTGCAGGCTTGTTTGCAGGTTCATTAATTACATTGGGCGGATATGGCAGAATCTTTGCTAATACTACAAATAATGCAGCCCTTCCTTATGATCTCGTTGCTATAAAAGATGGCCAGCCGGAAAAGATGTTTGATCGTGCCATGGAGGCAATGGGAGGTATGCGAAAATTTGTTAAGCCTAATCAAACCGTGGTTGTTAAACCAAATATCGGCTGGGATGTAATTCCGGAGAAAGCTGCCAATACAAACCCGGCTTTAGTTAAACGTATTGTTAAACACTGTTTTGATGCCGGAGCAAAGCAAGTTTATGTTTTTGACCATACTTGTGATGATTGGCAGAAATGCTATAAGAACAGCGGCATTGAAAAAGCAGCTAAAGAAGCAGGAGCAAAAGTAGCACCGGGTCATACCGAAGGTTATTACGAAGAAGTTGAAATTCCACAGGGAAAGAAATTAACCAAAGCCAAAGAGCATGAAATGATCTTAGAATCGGACGTTTTTATAAATGTTCCTATACTTAAAAATCACGGTTCAGCTCGTTTAACAGTGGCAATGAAAAATCTGATGGGTATTGTCTGGGATCGGCGTTACTGGCATAGAAATGATTTGCATCAGTGTATAGCTGATTTTGCTTCATACAGAAAGCCCGATTTGAATGTTGTTGATGCTTATCGTGTAATGCTTCGTAATGGGCCCAGAGGTGTTTCTACTGCTGACGTTACAACTATGAAATACCAAATTGTTTCAGATGATATGGTTGCTGCGGATACTTCTGCTGCCAAGATCTTCGGAACTTCGCCCGAAAAAGTCCGCCATATTAAAATTGCCGGCAATGAAGGCTATGGTGAAATGGATCTTTCAAAATTAAAAATCGGACGCTTTAAATTATAAAATATGAATTATAAACATCTGAAGCGGTTTAGAGTTATAATTTCAGTAATTTTTCTGGCTCTGCTTGGCGTGTTTTTTCTTGATTTTGCTGAACTATTTCCGCCAAAATTCATTACCGGGGTCATGTTTTTTCAGTTTGTACCTTCTATATTAAAATTTTTTAATGTTTTCTCATTAGTTGCCATTGGATTTATTGTTGTTTTCATATTAACGCTGTTGTTTGGACGGGTTTATTGTTCAACATTATGTCCGCTTGGAATAATGCAGGATGTAATCATTTACCTGAAGAGAAAATTTAAAAAGAAGAAAAGGTATAAATTTCAGTATATAAAGCCTTTGCCATGGCTTCGCTATTCACTTGTGGGATTAACCATTGCTTTTCTTTTAGGAGGGAGCATTCTGATATTAGCTCTTTTAGACCCTTATAGTCTGTTTGGCAGGATTGTATCGGATTTATTCCGTCCGGTTTTGTCCGAAATAAATAATTTTGTTGTCAGCATACTGAACAGTTTTGATATATATGGTTTATATAAAATTGAAGCGCCGGCAATTCATTTTGAAGTGTTAATTATTCCCATTGTATTTCTTATCCTTGTCGTTTGGATGTCTCTTGCTAAAGGCCGGCTGTATTGCAACACAGTTTGCCCGGTAGGGACTTTTCTTGGATTGGTTTCCAAAATTTCAATATTTCAAATTAAACTGGATGAGCATACCTGTACACAATGTAGTTTATGCGAAAAAGCCTGTAAAGGCGAATGTATCGATTATAAATCCTTATATGTTGATTTTTCAAGATGTGTAGGCTGTTTTAATTGCCTTTCGGTATGTCCTGCATCCAGTGCAAATTTCAGCTTGAATAGTTTATATAAAAGAAAAAAAGAAGTTGCAAAAACAACTTCTGAAAATAGTTTTTCTGGTCAACAAAAATTCGATTTAAGTAAAAGGAAATTTTTGGGTGGTTTAGTTTTAGCAGTTTTTGGTGCCTCAAAATTATCAAAAGCGCAGGAATTGGTTTCTTACAATGCGCATAAACCGGTAAAACGGGAAAATCCGGTTTCACCACCGGGTGCTCAAAGTACAGAACGTTTCAATGAGGCCTGTACAGCTTGCCATTTGTGTGTAAATACATGTCCATCCAACGTATTGCAACCGGCAGTTCTTGAATACGGTTTGAGAGGATTAATGCAACCCAGACTCGACAACCATGTGGGTTTTTGTAATTATGAATGTACGCTTTGTGGTGAGGTATGTCCAACAGGCGCAATTTTACCTCTTTCTGTTGAAGACAAGAAGCTTACTCAACTTGGTAAGGCGCAGTTTGTTAAGGAAAACTGCATTGTGGAAACAGAAGGAACAGATTGTGGGTCTTGTGCGGAACATTGCCCCACGAAGGCGGTTCGAATGGTTGATTACAAAAATAATTTACGTATTCCTGAAGTTACTGATGATATCTGTATCGGTTGCGGAGCTTG
>CAYFRV010000331.1:0-3131 GCA_964345495.1 uncultured Bacteroidales bacterium
AATTTACTCCTGAAAATACACCCTTTTTACCCGTGAAGAAACTCCGGTAAAGACTTCGTAGGGAATGGTTCCCAGCTTTTCTGCTATTTCGGTGACAGGAATCTGTTCTCCAAAGACAATTACCTCGTCGCCTTCGTGAATGTCACATCCGGTAATATTAACCATGCACATATCCATGCAAATTGTTCCGATAATCGGTACAAAATAACCATTGATCCAGAATCTTCCGACTCCGTTACTTAACGCACGATTCAATCCATCGGCGTAACCTACAGGTACAACTGCGATGGTAAGATTCTTATTTGCTTTCCCTGCTCTTCCATAACCAACAGTTTCTCCTTTTTCTACATGTTTAACCTGTGTCACGGTGCTTTTCAACGTGCTGATGTTTGTAAGCTCCCGTTGCTCAATTGTACTAATACCGTATAATCCGATTCCCAGGCGAACCATATCAAACTGTGCATCAGGAAATCTTTCTATACCTGCAGAGTTCAATATGTGTCGCCAAACCGGGTAACCTAAAGCCTTTATAATTTGTTTACTTTCGTTGTCAAACCGGTCAATCTGCATTTGGGTGAATTCATCTTGCTCCGGTTCATCTGCGGCCGCAAGATGAGAAAATACGGAACAGACTTTCAAATGGGATTTGTTCGTTAACACCTGAATCAATTCTTCGATTTCTTCCGGCTTAAAACCCAATCGGTTCATGCCTGTATCCAATTTGAGATGTACCGGATATTGCTCTTTCCCTGTGGTGGCAACAACCTGATTAAACTTATTCAGAACCCTGAAATTATAGATCTCCGGTTCAAGCTCATAATCGATCATGAGCTCAAAACTTTCTTCCTCCGGATTCATCACTACAACCGGCAAATTTATACCTGCTTCCCTGAGCGTTACTCCCTCATCTGCAAAGGCGACACC
The DNA here is from genome assembly GCA_964345495.1 of uncultured Bacteroidales bacterium. Taxonomy (GTDB): domain Bacteria; phylum Bacteroidota; class Bacteroidia; order Bacteroidales; family UBA12077; genus JAGXLC01. Next base: position 925 of record CAYFRV010000331.1, read on the forward strand.
CAAATAATCCACTCTATGATATTGGAGCATGTTTGCAATTTCATAAGTTCCGCTTCCGTAAGAAAAAGCTTTTACCATTGCCATAATCCGGGTATCTCCCTGCAATTTGTCCCTAAAATAATTCAAATTCTCTACCATTGCATCCAGGTCGATTTCCAGAACCGTTTGATGCATCTTCTGTTCAAGAAAATGAGAGATCTTTTCGAAATGAAAATTACGTGCACCTTTCAGTAAAATCGCCTCATTGCGGAAGGTTTCGGATGACAATTTAGAAAGGAGTTCCTCTGTGGATGTGAAAAAAACTTTCTCCAGCTCAAAAACTTCAGCATTCGCAGAAATCGAATTTCCAATACCAATTAATCGGTCAATTTGATTGTTTTGAATCAAATCTGCTACTTCCCGATATAAATCTTCGTCATCACGTCCACTTTGCAGTATATCTGAGAGCACAAGAGTTTTTTTCTCATGCTGATTTTGTTGATTCAGCATATTCAAGGCAATATTCAATGACCTCAAATCTGAGTTATAGCTGTCATTGATCAATGTGCAGTTATTTATGGCCTTCTTCATCTCCAGGCGCATAGCAATAACCGGAAGATCGCGCATCTTTTCCTCTATAATTTTGCTGTCTACATCCAGATGAAGCATTAAGAGCCACACATGGATAGCGTTTTCAATAGAACCTTTGTCAATAAAAGGGATGGTTATTCGACCATATTGCTCATGGAAATACCCGGTAATTTCAGTGGAATTATCCCTTTTTTGAATAGAGTCAATGACCAGGTCAGCTTCATAATCTTCCGACCAGCTAATCAGTTGTTTATTTTTCAGAATATCATGATTCCTGATCTCCCGGTCAATTTCGTTGTGATCTTTACAATAAATAATGGTTTCCGACTCTTCGAATAAATAAAGCTTTTCCTGTATCTTATGTTTAAGCGATTTAAAATTTTCCTGGTGCGCACTGCCTATATTTGTAAACACCCCAATGTTGGGTCGAATTATATTCTGAAGACGCATCATCTCACCGGGTTGGGAAATGCCGGCCTCAAACACGCCAAAATTATAATCGGAATCCATTTCCCAAACCGAAAGCGGGACTCCTACCTGGGAATTGTAACTTTTGGGACTTCTTACCACACTGTAAATATCATCTAATACATGGTAGATCCATTCTTTTATGATGGTTTTGCCATTGCTGCCTGTAACGCCGGCAACAGGAAAATCAAACTTATTCCGATGATGAGCAGCAATTTGTTGCAAAGCTCCTAATGTATTGGGAACCAAAATAAAATTTCCCCCGGGATATCGCTTAAAATCCAATGCAGAACGCGAAATAATAAAATTCCTGACACCTTTCTCCCATAAGTCGTCCAGATAATCATGTCCATCATGTCTGTCTCCCGTAATGGCAATAAATACAGACTCTGCTGGTGAAAATATCTTCCGGGAATCGACTACCAACTCCTTTATACGCTTAGAAGTTTCTTCGTCTGAACCCTTTCGCAGGGAACCGCCTGTCACTTTTGCAATGTCAGAAATTGTTAAAGCTGGCATATTGAAATCGTTTAATATATAACGAGTTAGCGTAGAAAATAATTATTCTCCTTTTCTTGCTTTATTAAAACAAGAACGACACAGAGGTTCATATTCATCAGTTTCTCCAAGCACCACCAATTTTTTTGAGGCAGTTTTACGGTGACTGTATTGAGCAAGGCTTCCACAACGCAAACAAATAGCGTGAATCTTTGTAACCTGTTCAGCTGAAGCAAGTAAATTTGGAATTGGCCCGAAAGGCTTTCCCTGGAAGTCCATATCCAGGCCGGCAACTACAACCCGAATCCCACTATTAGCAAGCGAATTACAGACATCAACCAATCCAACATCAAAAAACTGGGCTTCATCTATTCCCACCACATCAATATCATTGGCATATAATAAAATATTCTGGGCGGTTTCAACAGGAGTAGAACGAATAAATTTTTCATCATGTGAAACCACATCTTCTTCAGAATATCTTTTATCAATCATCGGCTTATATATCTCCGTCCGCTGTTTTGCATATTGAGCGCGTTTTAATCGCCGAATTAATTCTTCCGTTTTACCGGAAAACATCGAACCGGTAATAACTTCAATCCAGCCGCTTTTCGTGTTGTGATTCTCAGTATTTTCAAATGGCATTGTATCCTAAAATCTGATTTAATTCG
>CAYFRV010000332.1:0-3127 GCA_964345495.1 uncultured Bacteroidales bacterium
TCATTAGAATACTGATAGTAGTTTTAATATTTACCTCTACTTCTGAATTTGCCTACTAATTTTACCCAATTAACTCAATTTTAAAGTTTCAATGATACTCCTATTTTTCCATATCCAAATGCGCCTCTACCTCCTTCAAAAAATACGCCGAATGATGGGTTGAAATAATATTTGAAGCCGAATACAGGGCCGAATACACCGTTGACATCATTGTCATAGTAATCATCATAGTAATCATCAGATGATGAGAAGTTTCGAATTTCGATTCCTGCAATAAGTGTCAGGTAAAAATCATATTTCGATTCATCCAGGTTACTTTCAAAGATTTCGTTGAAATAAGGCAGGTAATGAAAAGAACCCCTGACCCCCATTGATATAAAGGTCCATGAATATCTGTAATCACTATAGCCTTTATAAGACCACCTGGCAAAACCCAAATATGGGCCTACACTGATGTTTTCAGTAATGCCGTATTCCAGTGTTGCTGTAAGTGGTAATGTGAAACCGGTACGTGATCCAGCGTAGCCGTACCCGTAATATCCAAAAGAAGTTCCCACTTGTAAGATTATATCTCCTTCGTTATAGGATAAATCTTCTGAAATTGTTGTGTCTTCTTGATTGTCAATATTTTCTTCCTGAGAAAAAGCTTGAAACGAAAGAAAAGTTATTAAAACGAGGGTTAGTAAATGAAACTTTTTCATGGTTTTAAATTTTTAGTTTAACTTATGATTTTGGTAAAAGAACATGTTTTATGATAAAATTGATAGTAAAAATGGGCTAATTTGTCACGAATAGCTTTTTTTAGTTGCTTTCAAATTAAAATTTCGCTTTAATGTTTTTATAACAATAATAGTGCCAGTAATTTAAGATTAGGATGTGTGATCCTCTGTAACTTATAGTATAACAGCAGTCAGGAAAAAAAGTTTAAAAACACTATATGGTAATTTCTGAAAATTGTCTAAAAAGTTTTTAGAAAAGAGTTGCTGAAAATCTTTCTATAGAACTTTTTAGACACCCATCGCCATTTCGCCTCTTCGCTCACTCACACTTTGCTATTATACCTCGAACCTTATCAATCGCCAACCCGAAACTTTATACTACATCGCATCTTTTTCCTGTCATCTGCTTCTGCAATAGTACTCTTCACGACTTATTTTTTGTCCTTACGGTTTTTTCTTAATGTTATTTATCCAAAAATGTGTAAAATGCCTCAGGTTGTAATTCTTTGTAATTTTCATTTATCCGGGTTAAATGAATATTCCTTCTTTCCATCCTATTTTTATTAATTCAATGTTTCTTTGATCTGCATTCCCAAGGTTATGTCGTTTGTCGGCAAGTTCAATGTGTTTAGGCGAAGGACTGATCGGTCGTTCCTCTCCGAAATATTCTTTTCGTTTCTCCTCTATAATTCGTAATCCCGTAGAATCAGCAGCTACCGGATCAAAACTTACGATGAGCCCGTTGTATTGCCAGGTGTATTTTTTATTGAAATGATGCGGGCCAACGCCATGAAAGAGTGGCGTAATCATCACCAGGATGTTTAACCGCGTTTTATTCTTTACTTCCGGCTTCTTCCATAACTTGGCAAGATCAGCGCAACTGTCGGGGTGATAGTTATAGGGTTTGTCTGTGAACATGATGTAGTTTTTTATCAGCGACCCAACCCCTGACCAGTCGTGAGTGCGCATTGGACGGGCATTGATAAGTGCTGTGCCGTTTTGAAATATCGGGTTGTCATAAATACCCCGGTCATCTATACTGATGTCCTTTTCTGCCACGCCGGACTCCATAACGTGTGCTTTAATGAGTTGCTCCAGCTCTGGTGGAGTGGGGAGGTAGCTCCATACATTTGATTTGATTCCAACTACGTCATCCGGTTTGATTAGTTTGCTCCATGCGCTTTTGGGATCCGGATCGCCTGTAAGTTCAGGAACAGACCGGTTGAGCATTTGTGCTAATACCTTCTTGTCTATCTTTCCCGAATTGTCCAGAAGATTTTTATCCCGGATCAGAATGACTTTAGATTTTTTTGCACGCTTCATCCCAAAAGCATTCCATGGCAGATTGCTGAGAAGGAACGTGCCTGCAGCTCCAACAAGCATATTTTTTAATGCTTCGCGCCGTGTGTATGTTTTTTTTGCCATATTGAGGAGTTTATGGGTTTATTTTTTCAGAACACTTTATTATTGCAGTTGTGTAGAGTTTTCAATCGTCTGATCCAGTAAATATTCTGCGTCCGCTTTGGACGGAGCATCAAAAACAAACATGAGCAAGTTTCCTTTTTTGTCGCAACCCGTCCAGCGGTTTTCTTTTTCCTGAACAAATCGCTGACGCTTTAATTTTGGAGATATTTTTTTTCTTCCCTTTTTATAAGCTTTTTGTGCTTTCTTATTATCCGGATATTCAATTAAAAGCAGGTAATGCTTGTTACCGCTGATGTTGTATTGGGTTATAAATGCCTTAACTTCACTGTTGATATTAAAAATGTTATCGTTTGAAATGTAACGGAATTTATTCTGCCATGCCGAATGATGAAAGTAAAATGTGCTTCCTTTTACGATGGATTTTTCAGGAATAATGTGATAGCTCCAGGGCAAAGCGCCGGTTTTTCCTATGGAGTTACTTATTTTTCGTGCTGTTTCATGTAATTTCTCTTTAATTTCTGCATTCTCTTTGTGTGCGAAGATGGAAACAAAATATTTGTCCTGCCAGAATATGAGTGAACTTCCAATGTACTGGCCTCCCTGTCCGATGTCCGTGTTGACCGTATCCATTGAATAGGAAAATACCCCGAAAGCATTTTTCGGAGCATTCAGATTAAAAATCTCTGCTTTTATCTCATTCTGTTTATTATCGGTGTATATGCGTTTTGCCATTTTTTTAAACCCGTATTGAAGGTATAACTCCGCGCCACCATTGATATAATCGTATAATTCAGTATCTGTTTCGTAAACTTTTTCTGATTCAACCGGTAAAAAACTATTATCCGGCAATAAGTTCAGCAAAAGGGTGTCTTTTGACATAGGGTGTGTTTTTATCGTGAACAATAGGAAAATGAATATGATAAGAGTTGTTTTCTGTTTCATAGTCATTGTAAGTTAGTTTATTATAAAATTAAAAAATAAAG
>CAYFRV010000333.1:0-3124 GCA_964345495.1 uncultured Bacteroidales bacterium
GCTGATGAAGGCATGTGGATGGTTAACCTGCTCCATAAACTGGATCAGGGAAAACTAACAGAAATGGGCTTAAAATTAAGTCCTGAAGATATTTATAGTGTGAATAATTCGAGTCTGAAGGATGCTATCGCTATTTTTGGCGGTGGTTGTACCGGGGAAATGATTTCCGATAAAGGCTTACTGCTCACGAATATGCATTGTGGTTATGGACGTATCCAATCCCACACGTCGGTTGAAAACGATTATTTGAAAAATGGATTCTGGGCGAATTCGATGGACGAAGAGCTCCCCAATCCGGGGTTAGAAGTGAAATTTTTGAAACGGATCGAAGATGTGACTGAAAAAATTAATTCTCAGCTGAGTGATGAAATGACGGAGCAGGAGCGGTCCGCGAAGATTAAAGAGATCAGTTCCAGGCTTGAAAAGCAAGCTGTGGAAGGCACGCATTACAGCGCCTCTGTTCGTCCGTTTTACGAGGGCAATGAATTCTATATGATGGTGTATGAAACATATAAGGATGTGCGTCTTGTAGCTTCTCCTCCGACTTCCATCGGTGATTTCGGTAGCTTAACCGACAACTGGATGTGGCCACGGCATAAGGCAGATTTCTCGATGTTTCGCGTATACATGTCTCCTGATGGCAAACCGGCGGAGTATTCTGAAGATAATGTGCCTTATGAGCCTGATCATCACCTGCCCATATCACTCGAAGGTGTGGATGAAGAAGATTTTGCCATGATTATGGGTTATCCCGGAAATACTGACCGGTTTATGACTTCTTACGGAATTAAGGAATTGAAACAGATTGAGCATCCGAATCGGATCAACATCCGGGGGAAGAAACTGGACATTATGAAGGAGATAATGAACAAAAGCCCGGAACATCGTATAATGTATTCTTCAAAATATAAAGGAACGAGTAACTACTGGAAATACAGCAAAGGTCAGATGGAAGGATTTAAAAGAATCGACCTGGTTTCACAGAGAAAAGAACTGGAGCGTAAATTTTTGGAATGGGTTACCGGAAATGAAGATAGAGAAGAGAAATACGGAGAAGCGCTGGAACTGATCCGTGAAGCTTACAAAAACCGTAAAGATTTTAAAAATGCTTCTCAGTATGTGCTGGAAACCATGCTGATAGGTCCTGAGTTTACACGATTTGCTCATGGGGCCTCTACTCTTAAGGAAAAACTTGAAATGTCCTTTTTTAAACGACTTTTCAATAAAAAGGAAATTAAAAACGCCACCAAATCATTAAAAGAAAGAGCCGGTAAACATTTCCGGGATTATCACAAGCCAACCGACCGGGATATCGCACTGGCGCTTTTTAAAATGTTCAAACAAGACATTGATGAAAAATTTTACCCGGAGGCATTTGCAGAAGGACTGAAGCGAAACGACGGTAGCGTCGAAAAGTTCGTTGAAGAGCTCTATAATCAGTCAATTTTTACCGATAAAGAGAAGTTCGATAAGTTTATAGCAGATCCTGAAGCTGAGGCGATTGCCAATGATTTGGTCTATAACTTTTCTCAGTCAGTTTATAATATGTATAACGAATTGAATCAGAAATCAGGTCAATACGATGCTAACCTCCAGAGAGGCCAACGGCTGTTTGTGGATGGTGTGATGAAAATGAATGACGATAAAACATTTTACCCGGATGCTAATTTTACTATGCGGTTAACCTATGGCACAGTTGACGGATACAAACCACAAGATGCTGTGAAGTATAAATACTACACTACACTGAAAGGCGTAATGGAAAAAGAAGACCCGGATAATTATGAGTTCAGGGTTCCCGATAAGCTGAAAAAGTTGTACAGAGAGAAAGATTACGGGCGATATGGAGTAGATGGTGAAATGCGGGTGTGTTTTATAACCAATAATGATATCACCGGTGGAAATTCCGGCAGCCCTGTGTTGAATGGCGAAGGTGAATTGATTGGCCTGGCCTTTGACAGCAACTGGGAAGGAATGACTGGTGATATCGAATTTGAAGAAGGCATGCAAAAAACGATTAGCACTGATATTAGATATTTACTGTTTATTCTGGAAAAATATGGAGAGGTTGATTGGTTAGTGGATGAAATGGATATTGTAGGTTAGTAAATTAATATCTGCTAGTATTTTTCTCTACTGCCTTAACAATACATTATAAAATCCATAAATCCACTATTGGATTTATTTTCCAATAAAAGGTCAACCTCTTGGGTGCATCAAATAAGATTAATCCTCTTTTTGATGCACCCTTCTTTTTGAAAAGACTGACCTGTTTTTTGCAGATTTTTATTATCAAATACCAGACTAATTCTGTCTTTTCCGGCTATTATTTCATATGCGCTTGTTTAGCAACTGAGGATAACATCAATTTCAGAAAGAGAAAACAATCTTTCTTTTTCTTCGTTGTTTTTATTTACCTTCATCAGCAAATAGATTTGAATCCGATAATTAATATAGACTTATGCACATTAAATTTTCTTCTATAGCACTTAATATAAAATATATCAATATGAAACAGCTTATAATTTTGTCCGTCATTTTTGCAGGCTATCTTTTGGTGATGCCAGCGAAATCAGTTGCCCAAACTGAAAACAATAAAGCTTTTACCGTGGTTTTCTATAACACAGAAAATTTGTTTGATACAAAGGATGACCCGGATACTTATGATGAAGAGTTTACGCCATCAGGCAGCAAAAAGTGGACAACCAAAAGGTATCAGAAAAAAGTGAATGATATAGCTAAGGTTGTTTCTTCTTCAGATCCGGAGGGTTTACCGGAAGTAATCGGGTTGGCTGAAGTAGAGAATGAAGCTGTTTTGAATTCTTTGCTTGAAACAGAGCATTTCAGCGGGGGATATTATGGAATTGTACATGAAGACAGTCCCGATGTGAGAGGAATAGATGTTGCATTACTTTATAAGGTTGATGCTTTCGAGCTTTTGCATGATGAGTTTATACAGATTCAATTTCCGTTCGATCCTGAATCCAAGGTGAGAGATATTCTTTATGCAAAAGGCTTAGCCGGAAAAGATACACTGCATTTTTTTGTTAACCACTGGAAATCCAGGGCCGGTGGAAGAAAAGAAACAGAGCAGAAACGAATCTATTCTGCCCGGGTGCTGGAA
>CAYFRV010000334.1:0-3116 GCA_964345495.1 uncultured Bacteroidales bacterium
CGGCTCAGAACCCGAAACGCGAAACCCGGAACAGGATGGACCTATCGCCCAGAAATGAAGCCAAAGCAAAGCGAAACCAGAAACCCAAAAGATCTGTTTATTCAGACTTTTCATTTACGATATAACGCTTCGTTATGTAGCGTACAGGGAAATAAGAAACAAGGAAGCCTATTATCAGGACAGTTAAAAATATTCCAAAAATATCCAAGAGTTGAATGTCAATTGGATATTGATCGATAATGAAATTTCCTCCTTGTCCAAGTTTTACTATGCCAAAATGCTGTTGAAGCCAGCAGACAAATATTCCTAAACCAACGCCAATTACAGAACCTATAATTGAAATCATCCAACCTTCCAGGAAGAAGATTCTACGAATGGTTTTCAGATTCGCCCCAAGATTTCTGAGGATCATTATATCCTGTTTTTTATCGATAATCAGCATTGTCAGGGAACCCAAAATGTTAAACGAAGCTACAATCAGAATGAAGGTCAATATCATGAAGATGGACCATTTTTCTGATTTCATTACTTTATACAATGCTTCGTGCATTTGGTATCTGTTTTGCACATCGTATTCAGCGCCGAGAATGTCTTCTATTTTTTTCTGAGTTCTGTTCAGGTTGGCTTCCTCGTTGATTTTAATTTCTACTTTGGTTGCTTCTGCTTTGTAATCAAGCAAATCTCGCGCAAATTCGATCGGAACAATTACATATTCCATGTCATATTCTCTTTGGGTACTGAACACCCCGGAGGTGAAGATGGGTTTTCTGTTGAATGCCTGATTTGGACTTGCTCCTAAAGAACGTCCTCTTTCAGGGACATAGATTATCAAAGGTTCCATGTAATTCAGGCTTAATGATAATCTTATCTGGACGCCTCTTCCAATTACGGCAAATTGCCGGTTTTTGCTGTGCAGGGAGAATTTACCGTCATAAATCATGCTATCAACGCCGGAAAGATTTTCAAAATTACTGTCAACACCTTTTATTCTTCCTAAATATTGTTTTTCATCATACTTAATGAGCGCATTTTCTTCAACTATTTCGCTGAAAACAGCAACTTCATCCATGTTTCTAACTTTTTGCAGAAGGCTGTCTTTCGTTGGTTGGAAAGTTTTTCCCTTATGTGGTGTGATTTTCAGATCGGGATCGAAACTATTGTAGGTTGCACGAATCATTTCATCGAATCCATTGAAAGCTGACAATACAATGACTAATGCCATAGTTCCAATGGTTACACCTACCACAGAAACCATTGAAATGATGTTAATTACATTGCGCAGTTTTTTTGTCAGAAAATAACGCCGGGCTATGAAAAGGGGAAATTTCAAAGTATTGCAGGTTTAAATTTAAGTGAAACTATTCATCTTTTAGTAAATTGTCTATATTTTCAATATAATCAAGTGAATCGTCGATAAAGAATTTCAACTCCGGAATTTTCCGAACCTGGTGTCGTATACGGTTTCCAAGTTCATAACGAATTTCACTTCCATGCTGACGGATAAGCTCCAGGATTTCTTCGCTGTTATCGCTCGGATATATACTCAGATAAGCCTTGGCAATTTGTAAATCCGGCGACATACGTACAACAGTAACAGTGATCATCTTATTTTCAAATAAGCTTTTGCTTTTTTTCTGAAAAATCTCTCCCAGATCTTTCTGTATTTGTCTTCCTACTTTCTCTTGTCTTGTAGTTGCCATGGTTTAATATATTATTCCAATAAATGTCAAAGTTAATGGTTTTTCATTATTTTTCAATCTTTCAAATTAGAAATCGATGCCGGTGAATAATGAGTTAGGAGTAGTGAGCAGTGAGCGGAAAGTAGTGATTACAGAGAAAAATGCGAAGAAGCAGGTTAGCGAAGAGGCGAAAGTGCGAAAGCGTGAATATGCGAAAAGAATAAATGGGATATTACTGAAGGAAATTTTTCTGCTAAAAGCTAAGAGCAAACAGCCAAAGGCCATTTGTAGTTGTCGAATAGCTAAGCGAAAATTTTTCGTGTAAGTTGTTTTTAAATTAACAACAAATGTTTTACTATTGTAGTAATTAAACTTATAACAATGGATTTACTGTCAAGATTCAAATCACAAAAGAAAAAACCAAAAGTAGGCCTGGTTTTAAGCGGAGGTGCTGCAAGAGGTTTTGCACATGTTGGGGTTATTGAAGCCTTGAATGAGCATGGAATATATCCCGATGTTGTTTCTGGTGTTAGTGCCGGGGCAATTGCCGGGGTATTATATTGTGATGGCTATGGACCTCACGAAATGCTTGAGATTATTAAAGACCGCAGTTTATTCAGGTATATCAGTTTAGCTATTCCAAAAAACGGGCTTTTAAGTATGGATAATATGCAAGAGGTGCTTAATGAAGGATTAAGAGCTAAACGGTTTGAAGATTTAAAAATCCCGTTTTACTGCAATGCAACTAATCTGAATAAGGGTACAGCAGAATATTTCCACAAAGGAGAGTTGCTTCAGAAAATCATGGCTTCAGCAACCATTCCGATGCTGTTTAAACCGGTTGTGATGAATGGCTACACCTATGTTGACGGAGGAGTTATGGATAATTTCCCAGTAACACCTATATGGAAGAAAGTAGATAAGATTATCGGGGTTCATGTGAATCCAACAGGAGAAGTTAAGGAAATAAAAGGATTAATAAAGATAGCTGAACGCAGCTTCCATATATCAGTAAATAGCCATATTGATCAAATGGCTGATAGTTGCGATTTGTTTATTCAACCCGAAAAACTGAAGAAGTTTGGTTTATTGAGTGTTTCTGACGGGAAAAAGATTTATGAAGTGGGTTACGAAAAAGCAATGGAAGTTTTAAAGAAAACGAACACCCGAAAATTTCGGTAAAGGTTTGTTGTTCCATTTTACATTGAAAAATAATTAGTGGTTCTAAGAAAACGCATTATTGGCCTGCCCGCTGCCATTTAAATTAACTTCTGAAGGGAGGTTAACTTACTAAACAACAGTTAGTTATATTTTAGCAAGAAAAAATGTAAGCAGGTTTATTATCAGTTTAAAGTGAGTTTTCTTAAATTCCTTCAGAATTAACAATTAAACAACCCCCAAATATCCATAGAGAATCCATAACTTATCGAATGACAA
>CAYFRV010000335.1:0-3116 GCA_964345495.1 uncultured Bacteroidales bacterium
AGTCTCGTCCGGACCGCTCTTATCACCCAAAAGCCCTTGATTTTCAAGGGCTTTTTTTGTTACTGTGTTGCAATTGACTTATCATTTCTTAATTTAACTCCACTTTATCTTTTTTCTTTATTTTCTGAACTTATATTCATTAAGATACATGTAATTAAAATATTAAAATAAGGTTGTCATTTTGACAACTCATATATTTTTGATACGTATTAAAATTACAAATGCATGCAATAACATTTCAAAGATTATGAAAACAACTGAAAGACCAAAACTCATAAAGAACGAGAAAGAATACAATGAGGCGTTGAAGAGAATAGAAGAAATAAAGGATGCAGTTTCTGGAACTTCTGAAGGTGACGAATTGGAATTATTAACGCTTCTTATTGAAAAATATGAAAAAGAACATTATGCTATTAAAGATGCAGATCCAATTGATGTAATTGAATATTATATGAAAGAAAAAGGGTTAAAGCAGAAGGATCTTGTAGGAATAATTGGTGATAAAGCACTTGTATCCAAAGTCATGAATAGGGAAAGAGAATTAAATCTCCGTATGATAAAAAATTTGCATAGGGAATTGGGAATTCCTTATGAACTGATTATAGAATAATCGTTTTTTAATTATTTTATAACTTTTCAATTCTGTATTTTTGTAAAATAGATTATTTGGATAAATGATCAAATAATTATTTAACTCATTATGTTAATAAATTTAAAAAATAAACCTGTAGGTTGATTTTATGAAAATAATTCGTATATTTGATAACTGTTTATTCTCAATTAAATATGATGAAGAATCAAAAGATGAATTCGAGAGATTGTTGGATTTATGGAATGATATTGAGTATTTAGAGGATTTTTTTGAAAATAATATAACAGATTTGCATAATGGTTTCTGGGGAGAAATAACAATAGAAGAGGCAATTTTAACGACACAAAATGATGCTGCATATATAGAGCGTCGCATGCTTGAATTATCAAAGCAATCTCTAACAAATCAAACAAAAGGACTTGAGTCTTTGTTTGTCCCATTAGATGATTGTCAAACAAATGTTTTAGAATTAAATAAAAGTAAAACAAGGAAAAGTTGGATACGTATTTATGCATTAAGGGTTGGAAATAATTCTTATATAATAACAGGAGGTGCTATAAAGTTAACTGCCAAGATGGAAGAAAGAGAACATACCCAAAAAGAATTATACAAATTAGATAGAGTTAGAAATTATTATTTAAGAGAAAAAGGAATCTCTGATATTGATGGAATAATAGAAGAACTTGAAATTTAACTTAGTATGAAGAAAGAAGATATTATTAAAAAATTAAGTGAGATTGCTTCTGATGAAAAATCAGGATGGTTGGAGAAAGCTAAAAAAAGAGAAGCAAATAGAGATTGGCTGAAAAATTCAGCTAAAATTGCTATTAAAATACTAAGAGAATTAAGATCAAAAAATCTTACACAAATTTGGTTAGCTGAAAAATTAGATGTAACTCCACAGTATGTTAACAAAATTATAAAAGGACAAGAAAATTTATCCTTAGAAACTATAAGTAAGATAGAAAAAGTCTTGGGTGTTAAGTTAATTTCAATTCCTTCCTTTGAAAGCAAAATTGATCATCCGGTTATTTTTTGGCATAATGTTACAAAAATAAATAGAAATCAGACCCAATCAATTGCTAAAGACACCAGAGAGTATAAGACATTTTGTATTTATGAACCTGATGATGAAATTTTAACAGCATAATGAAGGAAGATAAAAAAACTCCCAGTATCTCTTTTGCATTAAGAAACATTACAACAGAGCAGTTTGCATTAATTGAAGATGCAGAAGTAAATGATTCGAAAGTAAAAGTTGAATCAAATTTAAGATTTGGTGCAAATAAAAACGAAAAACTGATAAGTACATTTGCCAATTTTTCGTTTAACACTAACGATAATCCTTTTATCATAATTGAAGTAGGGTGTCATTTTATTATTAAAGATGATAGTTGGAGAGATTTACTTGATGAAGATTCACTTTTGCTTAAATGTCCAAAAGGATTCATAAGACATTTAGTTGTCCTAACTGTAGGTACAGTTAGAGGTGTTTTACATGCCAAAACAGAGGATACAAATTACAATAAATTTTTTTTGCCAACAATTAATGTGACTGAGATGATTAAAGAGGATGTTGTTTTTAACTTAAAAGAAACATCTAGTACTAAATGATTGGTAATTAATTTCTATATTCTATTGTTATTAAGGCTCCTCCTATTCCGATGGAGTTGAACCATGAAACCCTTTTACCTGTCGGTAAGCATGGCATGATATTCATGGGCTTTTGTCTACATTTTGTGGATGAGGGTTTACCTAAGACAAATTGGCAGAAATAAAACGTGCAGCTTTAGATATTTAGGATTACCTGTCTTCCGGAACTTTCCATCGTATAGTAACTTTTTTATTTCCCCAATCTAAAGCTTTAGTTCGTGAGGTGTCCATGTAGATGTCTATTTTCTTGGTCCATCGGGCATTCATTTTATCTCTGACCACATATTTACCGGGCAGGTCTTCTATTTTCACTTTAGTTCCATGAGTCAATCCAGAGTCAATCAAATCACGGGAAACCGCAATAGCTTTCATGCCTGATTTTAATGTATCGCCCCATGCTGTTTCTGTTGGATTACCTAATGTCTGACCTCTTAAAGAATTGTATGCAGTGGCGGTAACTTCAAGCGTTCGCTGTTCTCTTTTCTTTTGTTTTTCTTTTTGAATGTATAAATCAACAATGAAAAACAAAAATCCTGCTCCAACCAGTATTAAGATAAATTTTAATGTTCTGTTCATAATAATTTTCTTTTGTTCTTATTATTAGTACTGAAAAAACGGTTATTTGTTTACTTTATTCTTTGTTAGTCAGGCTTTAGTCAGAAACCTTTTTTTCTATTGAATAGTTTCCCGACTAAAGAGCCTTCCTGACAATGAGTACAGCCTTAATCCACGCCATAAAGAGGCTGTGTGAAAACGTAAATATTTTTATTATGGAAATGATTTACGGAGGCTGTCCAAAAAGGAATTAAACAATATTTTTTACAACTTTTTTCTTTAGTTCCAGGACGATAAATTGCTGAAAATCAGGGCT
>CAYFRV010000336.1:0-3069 GCA_964345495.1 uncultured Bacteroidales bacterium
GATTTTTCTTATAATTTTTACTTCCTAACGGAGAAAGTAAAGTAAAATTTTGTAAATTTCTTCCTCATAATTTTAAAAATTAATTATCATGAATTTTAGAAGATTAAAAAGTTTTTATGCTATTTTGGTATTAGCCTCTGTACTGATGGTTTCCTGTCAGACTGATAAATACCAGGTTGGTTCAACCTATCATGGATTTAAGTTGCTTAAAAAGGAATTTGTTGAAGAAGTAAATTCCGATTGCTACTACTTTGAGCACGAAAAGAGTGGCGCACATTTGTTAAAAATAGCCAATGATGATGAGAACAAAACCTTTTGTGCCAGTTTTAAAACATTACCCCAAACAGACAAGGGAACACCACACATTATTGAACATTCGGTTTTAAACGGCTCTAAAAATTTTCCTGTGAAAAGTCCATTTACAATCTTAACTAAAGGGTCACTGAACACTTTTTTAAATGCAATGACCAGCAGCGATATGACAGTCTATCCTGTGGCCAGCATGAATGACAAGGATTTTCGGAATTTGATGCACGTTTATCTTGATGCTGTTTTCTTTCCGAAAATCTATGATAATCCTAAGATTTTTCAGCAGGAAGCATGGCATTATGAACTAAATTCGAAAGATGCACCCGTTCAATATAAAGGTGTTGTTTATAATGAAATGAAAGGCGCATTTTCCAGCCCGTCAAGAGTATTAAATTATCACATTTATAAAAATTTATTCCCGGATAACACCTATGGATACTCTTCAGGAGGATATCCGAATGCAATACCCAAACTCAGTTATGAGGAATTCAAAAATTTCCATGAAAAATACTATCACCCTACAAACAGCTACTTATACCTGTATGGTAATTCGGATATTGACAAGGATTTAGCTTTTATCAATGAGAAGTACCTTTCAAAATTTGAGAAATCAGATAAAAAAGCCAAAATTACTCCTCAGGAGCCTTTTGATGAGATGAAAGAGGTCGTTGAGCATTATCCTGTTGGGCAATCTGAAGATACTGCGAATAAAACATTCTTGACTATGGATTGGGTTTTAGGTGATGGTGCAGACCAGTCCCTGAATATGCAAATGCGAATTCTGGCCGAAGCGCTCGTCAACCATGAATCGGGTCCGTTAAGGTTAGCACTGCAGGATGCAGGCATCGGACGGGATTTTAATGCTTATTACAGAGCAAATAAGCAAGGTGTTTTTCAACTCAATGTGAAGAACGCCAATTTATCGGATAAAGATAAATTTCATAAAATCGTTAATGAGAAACTCAAAGAAGTTGCGGAAGAAGGAATTGACAAGGATATTCTGGAAGGAATAGTTAATAAATATGAGTTTAGACTTAGAGAAGGAGATAATCCTCAAAAAGGATTGACTTATTTGTTCCAATCAGGAAATGGCTGGGCTTATGCAGAAGATCCTTTCTTAAGTCTGAAATGGGAAAAACCGCTTGCAGCCACAAAAAAAGCTGTTAAAAGTGACAAGCTTGAGACACTAATTAAAGATAAACTTTTAGATAATTCTCATTCACTGCTTATCGCTCTTGTTCCCAAACCCGGACTTCAGTCTGAATGGAACAAAGAGGAGAGACAGGAATTAGCAGAATTCAAAGCTTCTCTTTCTAAAGCACAAATGGATTCTTTAATTGAACAGACAGAGGAATTAAAAGCTTATCAGAAGAAAGAGGATTCACCTGAAGATTTAGCTAAAATGCCACTACTGGAACTTGATGAAATCGATAGCACAGCAAAATATTTTGATATTAAAGAACAGAACATTCATGGCATAAAGGAATTATATTATAACACGTTTACAAATGATATTTTCTATACCAAATTTTTGTTTGATGCCCGCGTTCTTTCTAAAGATCAAATTCCTTATATGCGTCTTTTATCAAAAGTTCTTGGAGATTTAAATACTGAAAATTATTCCTTTGGGGAATTAAATAATGAGTTAAACACCTATCTCGGTGGTTTTTCAACAAGATACAGAACTGATTTGGAAGATAACGAAGATGATAAATTATTGGCGAATTTTGTTGTAAACAGTAAAGTCCTGACTAAAAAAT
Source organism: uncultured Bacteroidales bacterium (assembly GCA_964345495.1). Taxonomy (GTDB): domain Bacteria; phylum Bacteroidota; class Bacteroidia; order Bacteroidales; family UBA12077; genus JAGXLC01. The sequence continues at coordinate 2,070 of CAYFRV010000336.1, forward strand.
CAGATAAGTTATTTGAGTTAACCAATGAAGTTTTACATAATTCAAAAATTGATGATAAGGAAAGATTAAAAACACTCTTAACTGAACATCAGTCAGAACTTGAGGCGAATATCAGAAGAAATGGGCTTGGAGTTGCCGCCACGAGAGTTTCTTCATATTATTCCAAACAAGGAAAATTCAATGAACTTACACGGGGCTATACCTATTACAATTTCATAACAGAATTAATGGAAAACTACGATGATAAATATGATGAAATTGTAAAGAATCTTCAGACTGTGGCAGAATTGTTGTTTAACAAAAATAACTTGACAGCTTATGTTACTTGTAAAGAAGAAGATATGAAGAAATTTAATAATGGTTTGGAAGATTTTGTTAAGCAATTTCCTGAGAATAAAGCAGAAATAAAAGAATGGGATTTTGATTTTGACAAGAAAAATGAGGGAATTCTTTCTCCTTCAAAAGTACAGTATGTAGTCAAAGGATATAATTTTAAAAAACTGGGTTACGATTACAATGGAAAAATTGAGGTGTTAAATCAAATACTATCGAGAGAATACCTGAATAATCAAATAAGGGTAATTGGTGGAGCTTATGGAGGCTTTAGCCGTTTTTCCGAATCAGGAAACTTTTATTTTGCTTCCTATAGAGATCCCAATCTGATAGAAACAGTTGAAAATATCGATAATTCAACCGACTTTTTGAAGAACTTTTCTCCTGATGAGAAAAAAATGAGGCGTTTTATTATTGGTACCATATCAAACATAGATCGCCCATTATCGCCATCTCAGGAGGGAAGTACAGCCTTAAAGTATTACCTTACAAATACAACTAAAGAGGAAGTTCAATCTGTTCGAAATGATGTTCTTTCAACCAATGCTGAAGATATAAAAGAGATGGCCGGTTTTGTTGAAAAGATACTTAACGAGAGCGCGTTATGTGTATATGGTAACGAAGAAAAGTTAAAATCACAAAATCAATTATTTAAAGATTTTATCGA
>CAYFRV010000337.1:0-3048 GCA_964345495.1 uncultured Bacteroidales bacterium
GCCAAAAGCTAAAGGCTAAAAGCAAAAGGCGAATTGCTTCAAACTATCAGTTCAATGATGGGTTTTCCGGACAATTTGTCCAGATTTTATATTTTTCTCCCAGTTCCTCTAAAGTTTTTGTCCATAAAGAATGATCCGGCAGCATGATCTTTTCCGAATTTATCTCGGAAATCAGCCATGCATTATTCTCAATTTCTTCATCCAGTTGTTTTGGGCTCCACCCGGAATATCCCAGGAAAAAACGTATTTGTGAGGGTTGGATCAATCCTTCGGATATTAATTCTTTAATACGATCAAAATTACCACCCCAATAGATGTTATCTTTAACATGAACAGAATTGGGAATCAGATCCGGCAAAGTATGCAAAAAGTGAATGCTGTCCTTAGCTACAGGGCCTCCGATATAGATTGTTGCATTAAAATCCGGGAAATCGTCAATAACTTCATTAATCGGTAAATCAATGGGTTTGTTTAATACAAATCCCACAGCTCCGTCACCGGAGTATTCGGTAAGTAGTACTACTGATCTTTTAAAGTAAGAATCATTCAAAAGTGGTTCTGATATCAGGACTCTCCCCTGCATGGGAGTCATGTTTTCATTTTCAACCTTAAAAAAATCAAAATCTAATTGCATATTAAACAGGAGTTTATCATACTACAAATTACAATATTATTTTTTCAAATTCAAAAATTATTCTCTTAAATATTGTTAAATACATTAAAACTTTCGTTATTATTTATGTTCTAAATCCTTTGAAATTCTTTCTTAATTCACTAACGAAACACAGGGTCTTCAATTATTACGTGAGTTATCATTAAAAGGTTATTTCTATGGAGAACTAAAATATTTTATTATTTTTATGATTCAGAAAATGGGCTTTAGTCTATAAATTCCCGGTAGAGTTTTCATGCGCAGCATGCAGGTAAAAGACTATGGAAAAAAATTAGGATTCAATGGTTTTTAATTCCTGAAATTCTGTTTTAGACATAGATATATTAATGAAAATCAAACTATTAACTAAGCATCATTCAATATGAACACCAGAAAATATAGATTTTCATCTGCCATATTCAGTCTTCCCTTTCTTATTCTTCTTTTTCTTACTTCTTTTCATTTTCCGTCCTGTGCGATAAAGCCGCACGACAAAAAAATTGAGATAAACACCGGGGATGTAGAGGTTCAGCATACAAATATTTTTATTAAGAATATAAGTCATGAGTTTGAGCTGAATTTTAAAAATCCTGAATTTCGTGAAAAATACGAAGGCAAACAGATCGCCTTTTTTGTCAATGGAGAAAAAGTTGAATCTGAAATTGTAAAAGGAAAAGTTAAGTTTTCAAAAAAGTTTAAAGAGGAATCCGTTTTACAAATTTCTTATAGAGATTTTTCCTATAGCCATAAAGTCAATCCCATTCCTTTATGGTTTTCAATTATTCCCCCACTTATTGCAATTTTATTTGCATTGGTTTTCAAGGAAGTTTATTCGGCTTTGTTTATCGGCTTGCTTATAGGCACTACTACAATCTATGCGCATCAGGGCAATCACATTTTTTCTGCTTTTTTTAAAGGCATTTTTGCCATTCCGGACACCTACGTTTTAAATTCTCTGAAAAACCCTGATCATCTTTCTATCATTGTGTTTTCAATGTTGATTGGCGGTATGGTTAGCATTATCACCAAAAACGGCGGGATGAAAGGTGTCGTTAATGTGTTGTCAAAATTTGCCAGGAGTGCGCGTTCCGGGCAATTTGTGACGTGGCTGCTCGGAGTTGCTATATTTTTCGATGATTATGCCAATACGCTGGTTGTAGGAAATACCATGCGGCCGGTGACAGACAGACTGAAAATATCACGTGAGAAACTCGCCTATATCGTAGATTCAACAGCGGCTCCCATAGCATCCATAGCTTTTGTGACCACCTGGATCGGAGCAGAATTAAGCTACATCCAGGGTGGAATTAATACCCTAGGTTTGGAACAAAGTCCGTATAACGTTTTTATCAATTCGCTCGCTTATTCATTTTATCCCATTTTTGCATTGGCATTCATCCTGATTTTAACTTACAAGGGAGTTGATTTTGGCCCCATGTTCAAGGCTGAAAAACGGGCAAGAAGAGGGGAAGTTCGATCAGAGAAGGAAACGAATGCAAAAAAGAACCAGGCTCAGGACTTTGAAATTCCTGAACACGTAAAACCCAAAGGCTATAATGCGGTTATTCCGGTGGCAATAGTGATTTTTGGCACGTTTGCAGGACTCCTGTATACGGGATGGGATTCCACAGTTTGGCAAAATGATACTATAGCCTTTTCAAAAAAACTTTCAATAATCATAGGGGATTCGAATTCATTTAAAGCCCTCCTTTGGTCATCGCTTATGGGCGTTATCGTTGCCCTGATTCTTACAATATCTCAAAGGATCATGAAGCTCCAAAAGACAGTAGAGAGTTTGATAGATGGTTTCAAAACGATGTTGACAGCCATTGTTATTTTGGTTTTAGCATGGTCTATAGCTTTGCTTACAGAGCATCTCCATACCGCAGAATTCATATCGCAAAGTCTTGTCAGTATTAATCTGGCCCCTTATTTTGTTCCGGCGCTCACTTTTATTCTGGCTGCATTGGTAGCATTTTCAACCGGTTCATCATGGGGAACGATGGCGATTCTTTATCCGCTTATTCTTCCCGCTTCATGGCTTATTTCAGAACAGGCGGGGCTGGAACATGCCATGTCACTTTCCATTTTTTATAATGTCGTTTCTTGTGTGCTTGCAGGGTCTGTTTTGGGTGATCATTGTTCTCCTATTTCAGACACTACAATCCTCAGCTCGCTAGCCAGTTCATGTAACCACATTGAACACGTACGTACTCAAATGCCTTATGCATTAACAGTAGGCGGAATTGCAATTGCAGTAGGGACAATCCCTGCTGCCTACGACATTCCGGGAATTATAACTTTTCCTGCCGGTATTTTGCTCCTATTCCTAATAGCTCATTTTTTCGGGAAAAAATCTATGGGGAAAAATGCACTTGTGGAAAATTAAAGTGTTC
>CAYFRV010000338.1:0-3047 GCA_964345495.1 uncultured Bacteroidales bacterium
CAATTAATGGTTACACTTGTTATCCCATAAAGAGGAAGAGTAATCGTTGTTCCCGCAGAAACATCAGTATTAAATTCAAGCTCCATCTGTTGCGCCATTATGCTTCCCTGAAGAATAAAGATAACGGCACAAAAAAGAAAGATTTTTTTCATCTTGTATAAATAACAAAGTTAATAACAGAATTACTCAATTTTCGCTATAATCAAACGATAGGGTTTACCTTTATAAGTATTTGCATCTGTATAATAAAGATAAATTTTGGTCCCACCCAGTCCAACTGAAACATCTCCATTTTTGCCCATATTCATCCAGGTTGCACCCATATATTTTACTTCAACAGAGAGGACTCTTGTATTATCCTGATCATAGCCCTCAGGATAATCGATATATAAGTAGTCGTCATCTGCATCAGTTGTGTCAGTGAGTTCAACAAAATCTTTCATAACTAACCCATCGTTCCCAACATTAATGCTTTCAGAAGCTTTAGAATTAACGGAATATGGTGTGGCTAAAATCTGGCTTGTTCCAATTACTGTTCCATCAACTGAAGTTTCAAGGAAAAAGTCATTTTTGCTCCAGTTAACAACAGATAAATCCTGGTCACTTCCAATATTCAAACTAATAACGCCATATTCAGAAGTAGTAACATTGTGGGTTTCAGTAAAAACTTCAGAGCCTGACTCAGAGCCTTCAAGTATTTTTATACCAATCTCAACAGCTTCATCGGCCATAACTGAACCATCATTATTTCTCAGGGTAGCCTGATACTTAAATTGATCAGGAGTTTGTGCTTTCATCAAAGAAATTGACAAGAAAATTATTGCAAGAGTTAACATTATTTTTTTCATGATTAGATATTTTTTACCTGCATTATAGGTTGCAGAATAGGTTATTTTTTAATTAATTTAAATGACTTAACGATTTCGTTATTTGAAATAATAGTTAGCACATAATATCCGGGTGGAAGATCCTGAATATTTAAAATATGTGTTTCGGCAGGGTATTTACCTTTTTTAACGACCTGCCCTATTTCATTAATCATTGTATAATGCAGGTATCCATTTTTATGATACCTGGTATCCAGAACAATTTTTACATTGTCACTGGAAGGATTTGGAAAAACAACCAGCTTTTCGGGGTCTACATGTATACCCTGAACTTCTGTTTCCTGAATAATTTCACCAGCATGAAATCCATGGTTAAGAATTATTCCATCTTGTTCAAAAGATTCAGTTATACTTTCTCCGGCAGACCATGCTATATTCTCAAAACTATCGCCTCCGGAGCTAATTAATTCGGTAACAATCACCTGACCTCTTGCTATTAGGCCCAGGCAAATACCAAAAATCAAAAGGGTAAATGTTTTCATGTTTTTTTGATAATTTTTTGAGGTTACTATTATTTTCAAATTACAACTTATAAAAAAGACTGCATAAGATTATCAGATCAAATGAGAATTTAATATCCTGTAGTAAGAATTTAATAACGCGGAATGATTATTTGATATGAATATTTTTCAGATAATATAAAATATTTGTCCTCATCCCTTTAGAAACTGGAATAACGTCATTGTTCGTGAGCACAACAGAAGACTTGCCACATTTATTAAAACGTACAAGTTTTTTCAGATTAACAAGGTGAGATTGATGGACACGACAAAATCCAAAGTCTTTTAATAAACTCTCATATTTTTTTAACGGTTTGCTCACAACAATTTTATCCCCGTTATCCAGAAAAAAATGAGTGCAGTTATCTTCAGCCATACATCTGATTATATTTGAAATCTCAACCACGTAGAAAGCTTCTGAAGTATGAATCACAATCTGCTTATTGATTGATTTATTGATATTATGGAATAAGGTTTCTAATTTTTTTAGATACAATTGATCGTTTATTTTCTCCGTAGCTTTATTAATCGCCTGAACCAATTCCAGTGATTTATATGGTTTTAACAGATAATCAATAGAACTTATTTTAAAAGCCTGGATCGCATACTTTTCATAAGCTGTTATCCAGATTATCTTAAAATCAACATTGTTTAATTGCTCAATAATATCAAACGTTTTTCCACCTTTTACTTCAATATCCAAAATAAGGATTTCCGGTTTCATCGAAAGAATAAGTTTATAACCATCTTCAACAGAATCAGCTTCGCCGGTGATTTCAATATTTGGGCAAAATTCGGTAATTATTTTTTTTATATTATCCCGTTCTGCTTTTTCATCTTCTATAATTGCTAACTTATTCATGTGCTGTTTTTTATTTAATCAAATAGAAAAATTTTTCAAATTTTGCCGGGAAACTTATCATGACATTTGCATTTTTTTTCTGCGTTTAAGCATAGCTATAGATTGGTATTTGGTTGCTTAATTATATGATTCTTTATACGGCAACGAAAAATGAATGATCGTACCTTTTGGAACATTATTTTTAAAATCATTTATTGTGAAATCTATCTTCCATTTATATAGTTTTTTCAAAATTTTAATTCTTTCCTTCGTTATATTCAGTGCTCTCGACCTGTGTTTATCAGGTTTATTGTTTTCTGAGCTAACACAACCCGGACCATTATCTTCAATTGTGATCTTTAGAAAACGGTGCTTCCTGGAAATGTCTATCAGAATTTTATCACCTCCACCTGTAACCCCATGTTCGACTGAATTTTCAATAAATGGTTGTAAAAGCATTGTTGGGAACAAAACCTTATCTGTAGTTATATTTTCATCGATTTTAAATTCATAATTAAACGTATAGTTATACCTCAGTTGCTGAAGGTTTAAATATTTTTTAATCAAAGAAATTTCTGAATCAAGCGTTTCAATGTCGTAAACAGACCCTTCAAGCACCTGTCTCATAAGCTCAGAAAAATCAGTCAGATAATCTCCTGCTTTCTGTTTTTCATTATCTAACATGAAATATTTAATAGAATTCAGTGCATTAAAAATAAAATGAGGGTTCATTTGTGAGCGAAACAGTTGTTGTTTTAAATGCAATAGTTTATTCTCTTCTTTATGTTTTAGCTGGAAATAAAATAAAAATAAAATTAT